>QHXE01000498.1 GCA_003222835.1 Acidobacteriota bacterium
TTACCGTAAGATCAACGCGATGGACATACGCCATCTCTCTTCTGCCGGATACGCCTTGAAAGACCAATTCTGGTGCTTGTTCAATTTCAATACCCAGCATCCGCCCGATATCAGAGTGAAACAAAGAAACATCCGCACCTGAATCAACCAATGCGATGACATCCTTATGTCTACCTCCTTTAATAAGACGAACGATGAGATAGGGCCTCTGAAACGGTCTCACGGATCTTAATGGTTTTGAATTTCAGTGTAACGAAATCTCATGCCAGTGGGACGAGGGCAGAATCGAACGAGGGGACTTTGAATAGGATGGTGTCTTTGTAGCCGCGGCGTTCGGCTTCGTTCGTTGCTTCAAAGGCATCATCCCCAACGCCGACAATCCTTTCTTCGGATTCATCGATAGCCACCCATTTGTTTTCGTAGTTCTCGAGTTGCGCGGAAATTGTTGCTAATTCCATTACGATCGCCTCGGATTGAAGAAATTATGTCCACATCGAGAATACAAGTAAAGCGTTATTGATTGGAAGCATGCGCCCTTTCCCGTAATGCTGTTTGACTAGTCTTCTAATCCTTACATAGACTCGCATCCAATGCTTCGAATCCACAACACGCTCTCTGGTCAACTCGAAGAATTTCGTCCTCTCGCCGAAGGCGAAGTGAAATTCTATTACTGCGGGCCGACGGTTTGGGACTACGGGCATATTGGGAATTTTCGCTCGGCGATTGGGGCGGATGTATTGCGGCGATATCTGAAGTTCAAGGGCCTGCGCGTGACGCAGGCGATGAATATTACCGATGTCGACGACCGCATCATTACGAAGGCGCAGGAGAGTGGCAAGACGATCGACGACTACACACAGAAGTACATTGAAGCGTTCTGGGAAGACTTTGACGCGCTCGGTTGTGAGCGGCCTGAGGTCGCGCCCCGCGCGACGAAACATATTCCAGAGATGGTCGCCCTCGTCAAAAAGCTGAAGGAACGCGATCATGCCTATCAATCGGACGGCTCGATCTATTACCGGATCAAATCGTTCCCTGATTATGGCAAGCTCTCCAAGATCAATTTCGAGGGCAACATCGAAGGTGGCAGCGAGCGCGTCGACACAGACAAGTACGACAAGGAAGACGCGCGCGATTTCGCTCTATGGAAAGCTCCCAACCGCCCGAACGAACCGGCCTGGGACACTGAGATAGGTCGCGGCCGGCCCGGTTGGCATATCGAGTGCTCGGCGATGTCGATGAAGTATCTCGGCGAAACCTTCGACCTTCATCTCGGTGGCATCGATCTGGTTTTTCCGCATCATGAGAATGAGATTGCGCAAAGCGAAGGCGCGACGGGAAAACAATTCGTGCGCTACTGGCTGCACTTTGAACACCTGAAAGTCGAAGGCGAAACGATGTCAAAGTCGAAAGGCAACTATTACACGTTTCGCGATCTGACAGACAAAGGCTTTTCGCCGGCGGCGATCCGCTACTTTCTGCTCAGTGTTCCCTGCCGTAAGCAGCTCAACTTTACGTTTGATGCGCTACACGGCGCGGAGAAGACCGTCGAAAGCTTGCGCGATTTTCGCGTGCGTTTGGAAGAAGCCAAAACTGAGGCCGGTCGGAACAACGAACTTCACGACGCAACTCAACAGGCGCTGACAGAATTCGAAGCTGGGATGGACGACGATCTAAACACGTCCGTGGCGCTCGCCGCAGTACATGAACTGACTCGCGAAGTGAACACAGCTCTAGCCAGACGCATCTTGCGTGAAGACAACAGACGCGAAATTATCGCCGCCATCGAACGCATCGACAGCGTTCTGAACGTCATCGGCCGTCCGCAACGAGAGATGCTCGATGAAGAAATTCAGAAGCTGATTCACGAGCGGCAGGAAGCGCGTCATCGCCGCGACTTTGCGCGCGCCGATGAGATTCGGAAACAACTCGCCGAGCGGGGGATCGTCTTGGAGGATACCAAAGACGGCGTAAGGTGGAAGAGGAAATGACCATGCCCTGATGATGATTTCGGCGAGAGGCGCTAGAGTACCGACTTCAGTCGGGTTTTTCCTTGCTAGGAAGCCCCCCTGAAGCTGGTACTCTAACACCGTGGACTGAGACATCTCTCTGAGTTTATGGCCTCCGCGCGCATTTCTCTCCGAACATCATTTCGCATTCGCTACGCGTTAATGGCGCTGGGCGGCGCGCTTCTGTTTGGCACGGTCGGCTTCCATTTGATCGAGGGCTGGTCGCTCGCGGACAGTCTTTACGTCACCGTGCAGACGCTAACGACAGTTGGATATGGTGATCTGACGCCGCGCAACGGAACAGGCCGATTATTCGCGGTCGTGGTGATGCTGACGGGGATCGGCGGAGTTGCGCTGGCCGTCTCGACCATAGTTCAATCTGTGGTGCAGTCGGAATTGGTGGCTACCTTTGGGCAGCGACGCCGTTCGAGAATGATTAGCAAGCTTAGCGATCATTTTATTATCTGTGGCTCGGGCCGCGTGGGCTCGCATCTGGTGCGGGACCTGGTGCGCACCGAGCAACCGTTCGTAGTGATTGAAAACGATCAGCAAAGGGCAGCGGAATTCAGTCAACGCGGCATCAACATGCTGGTGGGCGATGCTACGTTGGAGGAGAGTCTGCGTGAGGCAGGCGTCGAGCGCGCGCGAGGTCTGGCTGCGTGTCTGCCCAACGATGCCGACAATGTTTATGTCGTGCTGACCGCGCGAGATCTGAATCCGCGTCTGCATATCGTCGCGCGCGCCGCTGAAGAGCAGGCAGAAGCCAAGCTCTTGCGCGCGGGCGCGAATCATGTGGTTGCGCCAACGATTATTGGTGGGCATCGGATGGCGGTTTCGTTGACAAAACCCGCTGTTAGCGAGTTCTTCGATTCTATTACCGGCAGCGAGCTTGGCCTGGGATTCGAACAGGTCGAAGTCGAGGCAGCGTCGCCACTGGTGGGACAGGAGCTTCGCGCAACTCCGATCCGTGCTGAACTGGACATCGTCGTCGTCAGCATTCGACGACAAAATGGCGACACGCTTTTTAATCCCGCGGGCGATACAAAGATCGAAGGCGGCGATATTTTGATCGCGATCGGGCAAGTTGAAGCCTTAATGAGACTGAACGAGCTGGCAAGCAGGAGTTCGTAGCGCAAACTGTTAGTTTGCGTCTGCGCCTTTGAGTCAGAACCGCCTGCGGCAGCGGGCGTTTGCTCCAAATCGATTGAGCACGAATCCAATTTTAAGATCAACCGCCCGCTACCGCAGGCGGTTCTGACCACTTTGAGAGTTTTAATCACCGGCGGCAGCGGTTATCTGGGGACACACGTGCGCAGCTTCTTTCAGGCTGAAGATTTTTCGCGGCGCTCGCATCTGGACATGCTCAGCCCGCTGGACGCCACCAGGATGAGCGCTTATGAAGTTGTCATTCACCTGGCGGCGCACCTGAGCAAGAATCCCGCTGACGCCGAAGAATGTTTTCGTGCGAATGTCGAAGGTACGGTGAATCTCTTGCGAGAGATGGAGCCAAACTCGGTTTTCATCTTCGCTTCGACGAAAGATATTTATGGCGCGCATGCCGACGATTATGGAGAGGTGCCGGAAGATTGCTCTACTGAATACTGCGGGCAATCACCTCTGGAATGGTCGAAACTAATCGCCGAACGTTACATCGAATATTTTTCTGCGCAGAGAAATTTTCGTTCATGCATCTTTCGGCTGTCGACAGTGTATGCACGGCCTTCGGAAGGAAACGAGAACGGTATCGTCACGCACTATGTCGAGTCGATCAAGCGCGGCTGGCCGATGCGCGTGCCGCTCGAAGGGAAACCGATACGCGACATTCTGCATGTCGAAGATTTCTCGCGCGCGTGCCAGTCGTTCATCGATTCATCGGTGACGCATGGGCTATACAACCTCGGCGGTGGTCGGGCGAATTCTCTGTCACTGCGCGACATCATCGACAAAGTCGCGGAGATGATTCAGTGTAATCCGGTACTTGACGAAGCGAATCCTTTGCCGGCGCCAGTGCCTTTGCATTATGTATCTAACTTGAATCATATCCGTGAGGAGTTAGGTTGGGAGCCACAGATTGGAATTGAACAGGGTTTGCGAAGTCTATTGTAGGCTCTCCCGAACACCGATAGCAGATAGGCAACTCCGAAGGAGCGTGATGTTTATAGCTCACCGCAATCCTTCACGAACTGGCTCCTTTTAGGAGCGAAATGTCTGCTACATATTTCACTCCTAAAGGAGTTGAGGAATTACTTACGTCGCAAGAACTATAAACATCTCGCGCCTAACGGTGCTTTGGCGAATTGCCTCGAAACCAGAACGTATGACTATCAATTGAATTGAATCATCCTTGAGAGCCAGCGTCTTACAACCGGACCGAATTAACAAGGTCGTCGTTCGCGTCCCCAACTGGGTTGGCGACGCAGTTATGAGTGTGCCGGCATTGCGCGAGTTGCGGCGCGCACTCCCAACCGCGAACATTACTCTGGTTTCCAAACCCGGCACCGCAGACATTTTCCAGGAGGCAGACTTTATCGACGAAGTTTTGGTTTACGATCGTTCTCGGTTAGCTTCCATCTGGAACCAGTTTCGAGTATGGCAACGACGAAAGTTCGATCTGGCCGTGCTCTTTCAAAATGCATTCGAGGCCGCCGCGATTGCGTTTCTGGCCCGCGTACCAATCAGAATCGGTTATGACACCGAAAGACGTGGAGCGTTGCTCAGTCATTCATTTCGCTTGCCTGATTGGAAAAATGAACGTCACGAGAGCTTCTACTACCTGAACATCATCGCCGAACTGGAGCGACTCATAAGGGGCGCCCCGTCGGCGGAAAGCATTTCGCCGGATTTCACGCTGGCGGTTTCGGAGGACCGCAAACGAAAAGCGCGTCGACTGCTTCTTGAAGAGGGCGGGCACATTGGCGAGCCTTCGGTTCTTCTTTGTCCGGGCTCAATTAACAGTCGCGCCAAGCGCTGGCCAACGGAGCGCTACGCGGCGCTTGCCGATCGATTCATCGAATCGGGAGCTAATGTGGCATTGATTGGTTCGCCGGCCGAACTTGATGTCTCGCGACAGGTATGCGAGCGCGCTGTACACCAACCAATCATGCTAACCGGCAAAACAACCGTTGCCGATGCGACCGCAATCATCAGCATCGCCGACGTCCTGATCACGAACGACACTGGACCCGCGCATATTGGCGCAGCGCTGAATACGCCGACGGTCGTGATCTTCGGTCCGACTAATCCGTTAACGACTTATCCGTTTTCTCAGAATGCCGAAATCATTCGCCATCCGCCGGAGTGCGCTCCGTGCATGCTACGCGATTGTCCAATTGATCATCGTTGTATGACCGCGATCACGGTTGATGAAGTTTTCGAGCGAGCGCGCGCCATGATGTCGCGCCGCCTAAGGGCGGAACTTCAAACTGCATGAAACATCTCGCCGAAATCGTCAACAGTTTTTCAAATAAGCGCCTCGTCGTGATCGGTGACGTAATTGCCGATCAATTCATTTATGGCGAGATCAGCCGTGTGTCGCGCGAAGCACCGGTTTTTATTCTGCGGCACGAACACACGGAGACGACGCCTGGAGGCGCGGGCAACTGCGCGATGAATCTCGCGGCGCTGGGCGCGCAAGTCAAACTGATTTCAGTCCTGGGCGATGACGAAACAGGGCGGACGTTGCAAGGCAAGTTGCGCGCTGCGAGCATTGATTGTGCCGATCTTTTGGTGTCAAACGAACAGCGGACGACGACTAAGGTTCGGGTTCTCGCTGGGCAGATTCATTCCACCCGACAGCAGGTTATTCGCATTGACTATGACAACGAGCCGGGTTTGACGGCCGAACTCAAACAAAACTTGAAAGCGGCCGCAGCGGAAGCAATCAATGGCGCAGACGCTGTGATAGTTTCCGACTACAACTATGGAGTTGCGGATCCAGCGGTCGGCGAAGTCGTTCTCGAAGCGAAGCAACTGAAAGAGATTCCCCTC
>QHXE01000499.1 GCA_003222835.1 Acidobacteriota bacterium
CACTGAGCGTCAAATTCGCTGAGAACGTCTATTACGGTTTCTGGTTTGCGCCTGAATTCGAACTGATGCGCAAAATGCTGGACGAAATGCAGAAGCCAGTGAACGGCGAGGTGCGACTGAAGCTTTATCGCGGCAATGTAATAGTCGTCGGCCGGCGTTCGCCGAATTCGTTGTACGACGAGCGTGTCGCGACGTTCGAAGCGGACACGGTTTACAATCAGCGCGATGCCGAAGGCTTCATCAAGCTGAATGCATTGCGGCTTAGGTTAAGAGGTGGTCATGGGCGAGCGGGGGTAAACCACCCTTCCTGACCATGAGATGTCTGAGGTTAGAGAGTGGGCTTAGGAATCTCTCAGGTCAGGAAGGGTGGCTTGCCCCCGCTCGGCGGTTAGAGAAATCATGGAAGGAACAATCAGCGTCGTTGAAGTGGATAAGATCGGATCGGCGACTTCGCCGCTCAATCTCTCACGGAGCTTGAGCGTGGTCGGCAAAAACGGCGCGGCGCGCGCTGGCGACGTAGTCGTGGTGCGCGTGCTAACGGACAATGCCACTTACAACCTGCTGGAACTACCGACGGGCCGGCTGGCGAAAGTAAACCCAGGCGATCTGATTGTAGGCGTGTTGGGACGAAGACGCGCGCTGAAAGGTTTTGTCGGAGATGTGCCCACGACGGTGGAGAAGGGTGATGAACTTCATCTGTTGAATCTCGGTGGTGTGATCGGGAGTTGCAGCGGCCATCATTCGAGCCTCGACGACGCGATCAAAGTTGAAGTAATTGGTTTGGCTTGTAACGGTGGAGGCGCTGTGCGAAACATCGCTGATGTTGGTCTGTCTCTGCGCGAGACGCTGGGACAAACCGCGCCACTGGTTGTAATCGCGGGCGCGTGCATGAACAGCGGCAAGACTTACGCGGCGACGGAGATAATTCAACAGGGAACGCGCGCCGGGTTGCGCGTGGCGGCGGCGAAGCTGTCGGGCATCGCTTGCTTGCGCGACACTCTGAACATGGCCGATCACGGGGCCATTGCGACGGCGAGTTTTCTCGATTGCGGCTTGCCTTCGACTGTGGGCGTGGGCGATCTCGCGCCCGTGGCGAAGGCAATCATCGCGCGGCTCAACGAGAGCGCGCCCGATTTGATCGTAATCGAACTTGGCGATGGAATTCTTGGCGGCTATTCGGTTGAATCAGTCTTTGAGGATGAAGAGTTTCTTGAAGCAACCGCAACGCTCGTGTTTTGCGCATCGGATTACGTTGGCGCCTGGGGCGGCATCGAGTTGTTTCGTCGCCGCGGGATCAAAGTTGATCTGGTTGCCGGTTCGGTTACTGATTCGAAGATGGGCGAAGATTATATTCAAAACGAATTCGGCGTTCCCGCGGCGAATGCGAGACGAAATGGGTCGAAGTTGTTCGAGATAGTCAAAGACAAAGTTTCAGGTTTCAAGTCTCAGGTTTCAAGTTCGCGATTAGTGGCGAGCGAGTGAGATGCGACGAACCTGAAACTTGAAACCTGAAACATGAAACTAAGGCTCGCGATCTTCGGCGGCTCGGGCTACGGCGGTTCGGAACTGCTGCGCATTCTATTGTTGCATCCGAACGCCGAGATCAGATTCGTCACTGCGAACGAGCATGCAGGCAAAGCCGTAAGCGAAGTCCATCGCAACCTTCTTGGTCTCACTAATCTTCGATTCATGAAAGCGCCGGAGGATCTTGAAAGTCTCGCGAACCTCGATTGCGTTTTTCTCGCGCTGCCTCACGGACAGGCCATGGAGATTGCGCCGAAAGTTCCAGCGAACGTGAAAGTAATCGATCTGTCGGGCGATTTTCGTTTGCGGGACGCGAGTGTGTTCGCGCTGCACTATGGGCGTGAGCATTCGGCAATGGATGCGCAGTCACAGTTTGTTTACGGCCTGACTGAAACAAATCGCGAAGTGATTAAGACCTCGCGGTGTGTGGCAAATCCCGGATGTTTTGCGACGGCGACGCTGCTGGGTCTTGCGCCACTGGTCGCAAACAACCTGCTGAGCTGTCGGGTAATCGTCGATGCGAAGACTGGATCGTCCGGCTCCGGCGCCAAGCCCGCAGCGAATACCCATCATCCACAGCGAAGTAATTCTTTTTATGCTTACAAGCCCTTCACGCATCAACATGTGCCGGAGATCGAACAGGAACTTAAGAGCATCGGCGACTGGAGTAACGAACTGATCTTCATGACGCACTCATTGCCGGTTTCACGTGGCATCTTTGCTTCGATTTACACGGAAACCAAGCGCGAGATCAGCGCCGCCGAGGCGCGCGCAATGTTTGCGGATTTCTATCGCGATTCATTCTTCGTGCGATTGGTCGATGGCTCGCCGGATATCAATTGGGTCAAGACGACGAACTTCTGCGACGTTGGTTTTGCTGCGCGCGGACGACAACTCGTAGTCTTTACAGCGCTCGATAATCTAGTCAAAGGCGCCGCGGGACAGGCGGTGGAGAACATGAATTTGATGTTTGGGTTGGATGAGAAAACGGGATTGATGCTGACGGGCTCGAATCCGTGACGGAATTAACCACAGAGGACACAGAGAGGAACAGATGAAAATTGGATTGGTTTCGTTGTGATCCTCTGTGTCCTCTGTGGTGAAAATATATGCCAACCGCAATCAAGCAAGACTTCGACGAGACAGCCGCGATTGAAGAGCGTTTTCAACTCGCGACATACAAAAAGATGCCGATCATTGCTGAGCGCGGCGAGGGTGTCTGGATCTATGCCCGCAACGGCGATCGCTATCTAGATCTTTATGGCGGGCACGCAGTAGCGGGAACTGGTCATTGCCATCCACATGTCGTGAAGGCAATCAGAGAACAGACTGAGAAGTTGCTGTTCTATTCCAATCTGGTTTATTCGGAAGCACGCGCCCGCGCGGCGGAGAAGTTGGTGTCGATTGCGCCGTCTTTATTGACGAAAGCGTTCTTTTGTAACTCAGGAACCGAGGCAAACGAGAATGCGATGCGCATGGCGCGTATGGTGACAGGGCGCGAGAAGATCATAACTTTCAGCGGCGGGTTTCATGGACGCACGTCCGATGCGATCAGCGCGACCTTTCTGGGCAAGTATCGAGAGATCGGAAAACCAAACGTTCCGGGTCATCTAAGAGCGGAATTCGGTGTAATTGATTCGGTGCGCGCGGTTGCTGATGATTCTGTCGCGGCGGTTATGCTCGAACCGATTCAATCGATGGCGGGCGTGCGCATGACTGAGCCTGCTTTCTATCGGCAGTTGCGCGAACTTTGCGACGAAGGCGGCATCATTTTGATCTACGACGGATGGAATTGTGCCGGACATTATCACCCTGGCGAAATCATTGGGCAGTGGCATTCCCGTGGGCGCGTGTCTGGTAACTGAGAAGATCGCTTCGCATATCAAGGAAAACGATCTTGGCACAACATTCGGCGGCGGCATGGTTGCTATGGCTGCGGTAACAGCGACGTTGGAAGCGATTGAGAATGATGGCATGCTTGAAAACGTTCGCGTGGTCGAATCGTATCTGCGCGAGCGTTTGAAAGAAGTCGAACAAGTTGCGAACGTGCGGGGCCGCGGATTCTTGCTGGGGCTCGAGTTTGTGGACAAAGCGAAACCGATTCATGAAGCGCTTGTCGAACACAAGATCATTACGGGAACGTCGAGCGATGCAAACGTGCTGAGACTATTACCGCCGCTATGTTTGAAGAAAGCGGAAGTTGATCTGTTTATCGAATCGTTGCGGAAGGTTATTTGATCCTTTGCGTCTTTGCGGCTTGGCGAGAAATATTTCACGCAAAGCGCAAAGAACAACCGATCGCGCAGAAGTAGGAGCCGCAGATTGCGCGGAGATTTTCTAAATACTGCTGGTTACACGCGCGATGAAATCGAGGAGCCGATTCAATCGGCGCTTCGATTCAAGAGTGGCGCGGATCGTTCAAGACCGCTCGCTGGCCGGTGCGTGGCGCTCGTTTTTTTCAATCCGAGTTTGCGCACGCGTGCGTCGATGCAGGTTGGCGTTTATGAGTTGGGTGGCAACGCAGTTGTGCTCGAGCCTGGGGATACCAGCTGGACTCTGGAGCATCGCGAAGGCGCGGTGATGGATGGTGACAAGACTGAGCATGTCGCTGAGTTCGTGCGCGTGCTGGGTCGATATTGTGCGGCGATTGGCTTGCGAACGTTTGCCGCCTTGAAAGATTGGTCAGCAGAGCGAACGGATCCGATCCTCAACGCGTTCGCGAAATATTCAGACGTTCCGATTATTAATCTCGAATCGGCCATGCATCATCCGTGTCAGGCGTTGGCCGACATGATGACGATTCGAGAGCAGCTTGGCGAAGATCGCAAGAAAGTCTTGCTGACTTGGGCATGGCATCCGAAGCCTCTGCCCATGGCGGTGCCGAATAGTTTTGCGCTGGCGGCGGCGCAGATGGGACACGATCTGACAATCGCGCATCCGCCTGGATACGAGTTGGATGATGAGCTGATGGAAGAGATTAGGAGGCAGGCGGCAGAGGCAGGAGGCAGCATTGCGGTAGAGCATCATGTTGATAAAGCGTTCGATGGCGTTGAGGTAGTTTACGCGAAGAGCTGGGGTGGCCAGAGCTTCTACGGGTTGCCCGAGAAAGATATTTCCACGCGCGCGCAGTATCGTAGCAAATGGATTGTGGACGAGCAGAAGATGGCGCGAACGAACAACGCGATTTTCATGCATTGTCTGCCGGTGCGGCGAAACGTGATCGTGACTGACGGGGTAATTGATTCAGCGTCGTCAGTGGTAATCGATGAGGCTGAGAATCGGCTGCATATTCAAAAGGCGATTTTGGCAAAGTTGCTGTCGGGGTAATTTCACGCAAGGGCGCACCGAACAAGGAGATTCCAGATTTCAGACCAAAGACAAAGACCAAGACAAAGCCCAGAGACCAAAGACAAAGCCCAGAGACCAAAGACAAAGCCCAGAGACTAAAGACCAAAGGACATGACCGACACTACCGAAGTTGGCAATCAGTTGCGACTTGATCTTCTGCGCGAGGCGCTGCCTTACATCCAGCGCTTCAAAGGCAAGACATTCGTCGTCAAATGTTCCGGCAAAGTCACCGAAGATCACGAAAGCCTGATTTCGTTGGCGGAAGAACTTGCTTTGGTGCATCAAGTCGGTATTCGGGTTTGTGTCGTGCACGGCGGCGGAAAACAGCTAAGCGATCTTGCTCAGAAGATGGGTGTCGAACAGACCATCATCGAGGGCCGACGCGTCACCGATGACGAGACGCTGGAGATGGCCAAGATGATCTTCGCCGGGAAAATCAACACTGACATTCTGGCCGCGCTTCGCCATCGTGGCGTCGAGGCAGTAGGCCTGTCCGGCATCGATGGCAACATCGTTCACGCCGAGCGTCGTCCGCCAAAAGAGATCGTAAATCGCGAAACCGGCGAGAGCGAACGCGTTGACTTTGGCCACGTGGGCGATATTCTGGAAATCAACGCCAGGCTGTTGATGGCGAGATCGCGATTCAGCTCAAAGCTGAGAAGTTGGTTTTGCTCTCTGATGTAGATGGAATTTTCCTGCGCGCCGGCGAGCCGCAAACAAAACTGTCGCGGCTTACGGCCGACGAAGCGGAAGCGCTGATCGAGAAGGGAAGCGCGAGCGGTGGAATGATCCCGAAGCTGCAGAGCATCGTTGAGCTGTTGCGGCGGGGCGTGAAGAGCGCGCACATCATCAACGGCAATTCACGTAATGCTCTATTAGCCGAAGTTTTCACGGACAAAGGCACCGGCACAATGATCGTTGCTTAACCTCAGTTGCGTTTCGCTGGGTCTCCTCTCCCTTTGGGAGAGGGATGGGGTACGGGCATAGCAGCGTGGCACAAAAAGAGAGTAGTTTTAAAGCTTCTGTCGCTAGGCCCTCACCCCAACCCTCTCCCAAGGGGAGAGGGAGCTCGATCTAGTCGACTCTCTCGAACACCACTATCTTGCTGCGAAAGTCAAACGTCATTACAAAATCTTTAAAGAAGCCGTTCCCGATGTTTACCTGAAACTTCTTCTTATCGTGACCAGTGCCCGGCAGCCAGAACGTAGCCTGAGTCGAATCGACTGACAGTCTTCCGAGTCGCACCGACTTGAGAATGCCAGTCTTGGTCTCATATCCGCCGTTATAGCCGACAAACTCTTCAGTCTTGGCGTCACGCATCTCTTCTTCCAGGCCGAGAGTTGCAATGGCTTCCGGAGTAAGGGCAAAGGTTCCGCTCGATCCCGTGTCGATGGTCGCTTTCATCTTTTGTCCGTTCACGAAGACTGAGTCGATTAGCACCCCCTCGTCGTAACGGAACGGGACGGCAATTGTATTCACGGTATTGGGCGCGTTCAGAATGCCAGGATAGGGCGACTCGGCGTAAAACCGTATCTTTGATGCCGGATAATCGATCTGGATTATGCGATCGCGGAGGAGGCTGTAACCCAGCACACCATGGATAGGCATTCCCATTTTGGCGGACAGCTTTGCCAGATCGATTGTCCCCGCTGATACTTCCTTTACGATTACGTTTCCAAGTTCGACAGTGGGCAGACGAGTCGGATGGAAGACATTGGCATCGTTACCTCCGCCGCTTGTCGGATAGCTTTTTGAGCCTTGCGCGAGACCCAACTCTCGGGCCGTCGCTGAATCAATCGCCGACGGATCCGTGTCCGTATCGATAAGCATACTGTACGGGCCTTTACCGGCGATCTTAACCTGAACGACGATTTCATTGTGGACGAATTCGAAGGGAATCTCGGCTGGAGCTTGGCGATTTTGGGCTCCGCCGATTAAGAGGCTGGTCGACAGAAGAACCATTAGGCCCGTCAACAAAATTGATTTGGCAATTTTCCTCATACGCTCGATGCTCATTCTCCCTAAGGGCGGCTACCAACTGCTTCGGCTACCGGTACTGACCATTTCCGATCTGCGGACGACGATATCGTACACCGTTAGGCAAGACCCAGCTACATGCTTCGGCCTTTCAATCAATATTTTGCGCCGAGTTCGTACGAAACTCGCGTGACGCCACGGTTTTCTGAATCTACGATTCGCGCGTGGCACACTCATTGCCATTCCCTGGCGCGGAGGTTAGGCAATGAATCACATAATGAAAAAGACATTCTCAGCTTTAGTTTTGATCGGAATATTGGCGGCTGTATCCGTTTCGAGTTTTGCGCAGGGCAGAAATTGCCGGCGCGGCTACGAATCACGCTCCTACGATTCAAGAAGCTATTACGACAATTCAAGGGGCTCTTATTACGACAATTCGCGCGGGTACAATGATACTTCGCGAGCTTACTACGATTACGGATATCGTAATGGAAGCGTTTGGGATCGTCACCGCGATAAGCTGACCGTAGGCGGGGGAAGCCTCGGTGGCGCCATTATCGGTGGCTTGATTGGCGGTCGGCGAGGTGCAGCGATCGGTGCGCTGGCTGGGGGCGGAGGCTCGGCACTCTACACCTACAAGCTGCGTAATCGCGGCTATCGTTATTGAGCACAAAACATCTTGGTATCGGTCATCGTAAGATGACCGTGGGTTGAGGCCGGGTTGTGAAGGGGAGAGCGCAATCCGGCCTCGATTTCTGTTTTACGGATGTCCTACAAGAACGTATTTTTGTTGATGCTCCCTGTCCCTTTGGGAGAGGGCTGGGGTGAGGGCATAGTAGAGCAGCGTAAGAATTCATCCTCTTAATCCTTAGTTGTGTGGATGTGGGGATGCGACAAAGTCTGGGTTGAGTCACTAAGCCCTCACCCTAACCCTCTCCCAAAGGGAGAGGGAATCTAAAAGACATGAAGGCACAAATTAAGGATAGATCAGGTTGTAGAGTCTCTCAGCCCAGTCCTGATCCAGATTTTGCAGCACCACGTACTGTTCAATCGCCGCGTCGCGGTTGCCTTGACCGAGCAGAGTCTTCCCCAGATTAAAGTAAGCCTTGCCGAAATCCGGCTTGAAACGAATCGCCTGCCGGAAAGCTTCAATCGCATCATCGTGCCGGCCCATCGCTTCATAGGCTTCGCCCAAATTATTCTGCGCGTTCGCATCGCCCGGTTTTAAGATGGCCAGTTGTTTGAAAGCGTCGATTGCTTCCGCATACTTCTTCGACTGCAAATAGCGCTGTCCCAACCGATCATAAGCTGCGGCGTAATCAGGCTTTAGTCGAATCGTATGTTTATAAGCTTGAATCTCTTCATCGAACTGGCCCCAATCGCGGTAGGTCAGACCCAGAGCGTAATAAGCGTCGGCTGCATTGTAAGGATCGAGCTTGATTGATTGTCGATATGCCTGTTCGGCGTCTCGGTATTGCTTCAGATAATAATTCGCAAGGCCGATATTGAAATACGACTCAGCGGACGGCCGAATGCTGACAGATTTCTTCGAGGCTTCGATCGCTTCCGCGTGACGGCCCAGCTTTTCGTGGCAAAAACCGGTCTGCGCCCACGCCTCAGCGTAGCTGCTGTCTGATTCTGTTGCCTGTTGAAAGTAAGGCAGAGCTTTCTCGCAATCGTCTTTCGAGAGAAAACTCAGCCCGTCGCGGAAATATTCAACTGCCTTGGCGTGCTTGTTGCGGCTGGTGGCGACCACGAGTTCGCCCAACGACATCTGTTGCGTTGTCTGGTTCTGCGCCGAGCGATCGAGTTGCGCAATCCGTTCAGAGGGGATTGCAAAGTTGACGCTTTGGCCGCCGGTGATTTGCAGCGTTGCGACACCGATGACTTGGCCTTGCATGTTAACGACCGGGCTGCCACTCGAACCGGGTGAGATTGGCGCGGTGATCTGAATGATGCGACCAAAACCGGGAATGTCGCGCACCGCCGAAACAATTCCGTTTGTCACGCTGCCTTCCAAGCCGAAGGGATTGCCGATAACGACTACACTTTCGCCCTCCTGTGGCGAGGCGCGATCGAGCGAAAGCGGGCGAACCAGATTGGGCGGCGCTTCGACCTTCAAGATCGCGATATCAGCTTCGGCATCGACTGCCAGGACGTTCTTAACCTGAAAGCTGTTGCCGGAATTCAAATGAACTTCGCCGCGATAGGCGCCGTCGATCACGTGACGATTCGTGACGACGCGATCTTTATCTACGAAGAAGCCGCTGCCGCGCGAAAGCTTTTCACCCCGCGCGTCGAAAGTTTCGATCGCCACTGAGGACGGTTTGATTCGTCGAACCAGATCGGGGAGTTGATCCTGCGCGTATGTCCGCGGCAGGGCCAGCGCAAAGATGAATCCGCAAAGGAGAGAAACAATTCCGTTTCTGATAAAGCGCGCGCTATAAACTGCCTTCATTACGTGCTTAGTATAACGCGCGATCAGATGTTTTGCGCGGCGCGAGCGGGACAGTAGCCCGACCGTAAGGCAGGGCGTTGGTCCAAGCAATATTAGATTGCGCCCTTCCTCACGGTCGGACTACTGCCCGTGAGCGCCGAAGTTTTTGTTCGCTTCGTCGTAGATCGCTTTGGTCGAGCCGTGAGAGCCGAAGATCATTATGCCGGTCTCTGAGCTGAAATAATGCTTTTGGTCCGCAGTGTCGAATCGCAACCACGACACGGCCCCATTCGGCCAAGGGCATTTGCCCAGCCAATTGAGGCGAGAATTTCCCGGCGCGAATTGTAGCGTCACCGGGGTGCCGTTAAGCATCTCGCCGAGGTAGAGCACGCTGCCGGGCGCAACCACGAAGATGCCCGCGCCTTCCCAAGGCAGAATCTTGAAAAATGAATCGAAGCGTTGCTGGCCGGCATATCTCGCGGGAAACCAGCGCTTGTTGCCGATTACATCGCTGCGCGCCGCCAGAATCCTTTCGCGAATGCGTTTACGTTTGCGGTTCTGAAGAATGATATAGACCCAAAGCGCTATTATGGGAGTTAGGATGATTGCGAAAACGAAAAGCAGAATGATGATGGTGATTAGCGCTTCAGCGTCTCGGCTGTTCATGTCGCTTTAGCAAGTCCGCGAAGCGGACGATCGAAAATAGCCCAGCGATTCATCGCTGGGTAGACGCAAGTTGTTTATGTTCTCAGTCCGCGAAGCGGACGGAAGCGCGGTACCGAACGCGCAAAACATCCGGATTAGGATCCTATGCGCCGCGCTCTCGTTCCTATATTTCTGTCGCCCGTTTCACGGGCTTGCGTTTGAAACTCGTTGCGTCCCCAGCACTGAAGTGCTGGGCTATTCTCGCTCGTCCGCTTCGCGGACTCTTCAGAGATTTGCCAACGCAAGATTCTGAATTCGCGAAACGATATCGTCGAGCTTCACATCCTCACGCCTCTTCGCTCTCCGATCGAAAAGCTCGACAACGCCATCCCCGATCTTCTTGCCAATCGTGATACGAAACGGAATCCCAATTAGATCCGCGTCCTTGAATTTCACGCCCGCACGTTCGTCGCGATCGTCGAGCAGAACGTCGAGGCCGGCTTGCGTCAAATCTTCGTAAAGCTTCTCGCCCGCGTCGCGCAGTCTTTCATCCTTCATGTTCGTGACGGTCACGATCACATCAAAAGGCGCAAGTGACTTTGGCCAAATGATGCCGTCCTCGTCATAGTTCTGTTCGATTGCGGCGGTGATTATGCGTTCGACTCCGATGCCATAACTTCCCATGATGATCGGGACCGGCTTGCCTTCTTCGGTTAGTACTGTCGCGCCCATTGATTCGGAATACTTCATTCCGAGTTTGAAGATGTGGCCGATCTCCATCGCTTTGAAAACTTCCAGCACGCCCGTTTCGCAGCGGGGGCAAGCTTCGCCAGAATTGATGGTGCGCAAATCAGCCCACTGATCGACTTCGATGTCGCGCTCAATATCCACACCGCGAATGTGATGGTCGTCTTTGTTCGCTCCGGTCGTCATATTTCGGCGGCCCTTCAAGCCAAGGTCAGCGACGATGACAAGATTCTGGTTTGCCGCGTGTGCTTTGTCCTTAGCGCTCACACCACCGAGACTGCCTGCTCCCGCTCCTAGCAAATCGCGAATCTCTTCAGGATGCGCAGGACGCAAGGCTGTTGCCCCCAGCGAGTCGGCGAACTTAACTTCATGAAGTTGATGATCGCCGCGGAGCAAAGCCAGTACTGGACGCAGTTCGCCATTTAGCGTCGCGAAATAAACCAGCGATTTGATTTGTCGATTCGCCGATGCGCCGCCGGGAAACGTCGCCAAATCTTCAATCGTCCGTACGCCCGGCGTGGGAAACTCTTCGGGCGCATTCGGGCCGACTTCATCTTCAATCTTCGGCAAACGCGAGGTTGCTTTCTCGACGTTTGCCGCGTAACCACAATTCGAACAACTTGCAATCAAGTCCTCGCCTGCGTCCGTCTTCGCCACGAATTCGCTCGATTCTGATCCGCCCATCGCGCCCGAAGAGGCTTCGACAATTGAAAAGTCGATGCCGCAGCGCGTGAAAATTCTTTTGTAGGCTTCGCGTTGATCGAGAAACGCACGATCGAGACCTTCGCGATCCACGTCGAACGTGTACGCGTCCTTCATTATGAAAGTGCGCAGACGCATCAGGCCGGATTTTGGTCTTGGCTCGTCACGAAACTTGATCTGAATCTGATACCAAACCTGCGGCAGTTGCTTGTACGATCGGATTTCGTTGCGGGCGATCGTGGTAAAGACTTCTTCGTGCGTCATGCCGAGACACATGTCCGTGCCTTTGCGATCCTTCAGACGGAACATGTCATCGCCGATCGCGCTCCAACGCCCAGACTCCTGCCAGATCTCCGCCGGATGCAGCGCCGGCAGATAGAACTCCTGCCCGCCAATGCGGTTCATTTCTTCGCGCAAAATCTGCATTACTTTCAAGGCGATGCGCTGTCCGAGCGGCAGATAGGAATAGATTCCCGCGGAAAGTTGGCGCACGATGCCGGCGCGCAAAAGGAGTTTATGCGAAACGACTTCGGCATCAGCCGGGTCTTCGCGAAGAGTCGGAATAAAATATTTTGACCAGCGCATGCCGAACATTCTCGCTTAGCCATAGATGACAACGCAACCGAACGGTGTTCAGAGTACCGACTTCAGTCGGGGTCTTGGCGTTACAGAACCGCGAGCGGTAGCGACCGGCTTGCAGTCTGGCTCGCACGTCTCGAACGGGGCCGGTCGCTACCGCTCGCGGTTCTGTAACGAATAACATCGCGCTACAAATCCGTATAAGAGAGTCCTACAGAATGAAGATAGCAATCGCCGCCGATCACGCCGGCTACGAGGAAAAAGAACAACTCAAGCCACTGCTTGACGAGTTAGGCATCCAATACGAAGACCTCGGCACCGTATCGCCTCAATCGGTTGATTATCCCAACTATGCTCGCAAAGTTGCTGAAGAAGTAGCTAGCGGTCACGTCGATCAAGGTCTATTAGTTTGCGGCTCTGGCACCGGCATGGCCATCGTCGCCAACAAAGTGCCTGGCGTGCGCGCGGCCGTGGCGTGGACTCCGGAGGTTGCGGCGCTGGCTCGCGAACACAACGACGCGAACGTCTTATCGCTCGGAGCGCGCGTGACGCCCGCCGAAGAGTTGCCGAAGATCGTGCGCGCCTGGTTCAACGCCAAGTTCGAGGGCGGCCGACATGAGCGGCGCGTGGAACAGATTCGCGAGATCGAGAAACAGGAACTAGCGCGCGGAGCGAAAACTTAAAATTCCGAGCACGCCGTTGCAATCTCTCAGGTTTGGAAGGGTGGCTTGCCCCCGCTGACCTGCAAGAGAATTGCCTTACGGAAGAGCGGGGGCAAGCCACCCTTCCTGACCTATGAGGAAGAAGGCGGCGCACTCCAACACGGGAGACCTAAATGAACAACCTTCTAAATCTTCCGCTCGCCGAAGTCGATCCACAGATCGCCAACGCGATCGATAATGAAGTTGCCCGTCAGGCTAACGGACTGGAACTGATCGCCAGCGAAAATTTTGTGAGCGAGGCTGTGCTCGAAGCGATGGGCTCCGTCTTCACCAACAAGTACGCTGAAGGTTATCCCGGCAAAAGATATTACGGCGGCTGCGAATGGACTGACGTGGTCGAGCAGACGGCCATCGATCGCGCGAAGCAACTGTTTGGCGCAGATCATGCGAACGTGCAGCCGCACAGCGGCTCGCAGGCGAACATGGCGGTCTATCTGGCTGCGCTTGAATACGGCGACAAGATTCTGGGAATGAATCTCTCGCACGGAGGCCACCTGACGCACGGGCATCCGCTGAATTTTTCCGGCCTGAGTTACAAAGTCGCCGACTATGGTGTTTCGCGGGAAACGGAGACAATCGATTACGACGAGCTGCAACAGATCGCGGAGAGCGAGCGGCCGAAACTAATCGTCTGCGGCGCGTCTGCGTATCCACGCATTATCGATTTCGAGCGTATCGGCGAAATCGCGCGCAGCGTCAGCGCGCGCATGTTTGCCGACATTGCGCACATTGCCGGCCTCGTGGTTGCAGGCTTGCATCCGTCGCCGGTGCCGCACGCTGATTACGTTACGACGACGACACACAAGACTCTACGCGGTCCACGCGCGGGGTTGATTCTTTGCAAAGAAGAGCACGCCAAGGAGATCGATCGCAAACTTTTCCCCGGCGTGCAAGGCGGTCCGCTGGTCCATATTATCGCCGCC
>QHXE01000500.1 GCA_003222835.1 Acidobacteriota bacterium
TCGCCGACCTTATTGATCATATTGAAGTGGATGTTCACCCAGCCAACACTGTTGACATAGGTGATGGCCGCCAGCACCTCAATGGGGGCGATGAATACCGCTTGCAGCCACGACGCCCATCCAGCCGTGAAGCCGGCGACCGGACCGTGCGAGTAGTAGGGAAACCTCGCTGCCCCTCCCGCGACAGGGTAAGTGGCGCCTAGTTCCGCGTATGTTAATGCGAGCAGCGCCAGCATGCAGGCCGCGAGAACCCACGACAAGATCGACGCCGGCCCGGCCACTTGCGCCGCGTTGAGCGCGCCTAGCAGCCAGCCCGATCCGATGATTGAGCCCAGCGAGACGAACATTAGTCCGTAGAAGCCGACCGATCGTCGCAATCCCGCAGGGCGTTCGTCTTTTATTGTTTCCAAGCGACCAGCATTTTCCATTGTATATATATCCCGGCGGAGCGTTCTTGGCGCGTCCGCGTAGTCGGATTATATTGTCTGCATCATTACTAACGATTCGTGGGGCAAGAAGCCTTTCTGAGGCAAGGTCCGCCGCAAGTTGCCGATCGCGTATTCGAGCATCAAATCCCAACCTATGATCCAAGCGTCCAACTCTCCCAGCGTCGCGTAAGAATAGGTGCAAGCCGAACCGGAAATCGGAACCATCGCCGCCGTCTCGGCATAGCAGAGCGCAGTGAAGGCACAGACGACGGCAGTGATCATAAACGAGAGCATCAGCGACGGTCCGGCGCCAGGACGCGAAGCATCACCAGCGGCGGCGGTGCCGACGGTCGCAAAAATTCCCGCGCCGATGATCGCGCCGATTCCCAGCAGCGTAATGTTGATTGGCCCAAGCGTGCGCTTTAGCTTGTGACCTTCTTCCTGTGCCGAAGCCAGAATGTCGTCGAGATTTTTGGTGCGAAAGATTCCGCGCAGCAAAGTTACGGTCTCCTCAAGATTGGATTCGACGCCGAACTTGCAAATGTTGTCGCGGAGCATAGCAAAGCGATGGGCGAATGAGCAAAGGGCAACGGGCTAAGAGCGAAGAGGCAAGAGCGAAGTGGGAAGACGGAGGAGGCAAAAGGTGGGTCTTGCTCTTAGCTCTTTGCTCTTGGCCCTTTGCTCTTTGGCCCTTAGCTCTTTGCCCTTTGCGCTTGGCCTTTGTTATGCTGCGCTTCTATCGATCGAACTGCGACCAGACGCCAGGCTTATCGAACATCGCGAGCATGAGTTCGGAATCAAAATCGACTGTTCTCTATCAAAATCTCGACACGAGTTTCGTCAATCTTTGGGGGCTCTTGCGCAAGCTGACTCAGGATGGATTCATCGGGCGTGTGCGCGTCGAGCTGAAGGATTATACGGCCGATGTTTTCATGACCGGCTCGAGCACACCGCTCGTACACGAAATCGATCGTGCGGCTGGAACTGACACGCTCGAAGAGGCCGCGTTGCATCGACTGGTCTTGCGCGCACGCGAATCGCCGGGAAGGGTCAGCGTTTTTAAAGGCGCGGACGAAGCCACGGCTAAGTCGAACCACTCGGGTTTCCCCTCGGAACCGTCTGACGCGACTCCGCTACTGAGATCAGAAGAGATAGTAGCGCCGACGTTTGAAATTCCGCCGCCGCTGATGAATGAACCAACGATTGCTGAGTGGCAGCTCGCTCCCCCGGTTGCTGCCGGCTTTGCTGACCCGAACGCATCGGAAGCCTTATCAGTGGTTCCGGGCGAGCCAAACGATCAGAACGAATGGACCGCAATGACCAAAGCGAGTGGCGAATTGATCGCCGCAGTGGAGCGCGCTGTTAACGCCGCGGGCGTGGATTTTGCCGAGCTCCTCCGATCTGCGCGCGTTGAATTAGCCGACGATTATTCTTTTTTGGATCCGACGTCGAGCGAATTTCAGTATGCTGATTCAGTAGTGACCTTGAGAGATAAACCGTTACCAAGCTCTTATGTCGCCGGACTCAGCGAGTTGTTGCGGCGCATCGTTAACAGAGTAGCGGAGGGTGATCGCGCCCGACGGATGCGCGAGCGGGTAGCGCTTGAGCTAGCCATCGTCGCGCGGAAACAAAACGACGCTCTAGAGAGATCGGGCTTTCACGATCAGCTAGATTGGATCGCGGGAACGAGAGTAATCTAGAATTTCGAATTGCCGATTGCGCATTGCGGAATTGAATTCGAAATCCGCAATTCGAAATCCGAAATGTCTCTATGTCTTCATTCAGAAACATTCTTTTTCCAACAGACTTCACAACGCACGCGCGTTCAGCGTTGAAATATGCGGCGGCGTTTGCGCGCGAAGGTCGCGGACGAGTAGTGCTGTTCAGCGTCCAGACGGCAAAGGTCCCGGCTAACCTAATGACTCTTCCTGAACGAATCCTGGAGAGCCAGGATTCCAAATGGCTGGCGCAACTTCGGGCCCAGGTCAAAGACTTGCTTACCGATTCGCTGTTCGACGGTCTGGAAGTCGAGCCCGTTATTGTCGAAGGTGAGCCGGCGCACGAAATCGCCAAGGCCGTGCGCGATTATGATATCGATCTCGTCACAGTCGTAACGCATGGCCGGCGGGGACTCGCGCGCGCCTTGTTTGGCTCGACCGCGGAAGAGATTATCGCCGAAGCGCCGTGCCCTGTACTAACTATTAGGCCCCCGCAACACGATTTTGTGAGGCATCGCGATCATCATACTGAAATTAATCTGAATCGAATTTTGTTGGCAACAAACTTTCGCCCTTCGTCCATTGCCGCGACATCGAGCGCCCGCGAGTTGGCCGCCACGACCGGGGCCGAACTGCACGCCATCTACGTAATCGGCGATTACTTTGAGCAGATTTCGGTGATGTTTCCCGAGGGCGGACGCTCGGCGCTCTCGCGCATGCGCGGAGAAGTAACGGACCGGATGCAATCGTTTGCACGTGAAGGCGATGGCCGTATTCGGACGCACGTCGCCGAGGGCCGGCCTTACGCTGAAATAGTCAGACTCGCCGCCGAAATCGATGCCGACTTAATTGTGATCGGCACGAGTGTCCACGCATCCCTATTCGGAGGCGCGCCGGCGCTCGGTTCGGAGATCGAGCGCGTCGTGCGCAATGCTCCCTGTCCCGTTCTCTGCGTGCCGTCAGGAAGAGTCGCGACGCCGCTTCCATCATTCGCGCGATCGCAGCCGGTTCCGCAGCCGCAGACTTAACAAAGCCAGGCACAAAGAGCGAAGGGGCAAGCGCTTATCTTGCCCCTTCACTTAACTCTTGGCTCTTGGCTCTTTGCTACTTCGTCGTTCCTTCAACCGGATAACCCGCACTCTTCCAAGCGTTCAGTCCACCTAGTAGCGCCGCCGCGTTTTCCATTCCCTTGGCTTTGAGTGTGAGCACCGCACCGGCGCTCGTGTGTTCGCTTGGTCAAGTACAGTAGGCCACAATCATTTTGTTGCGCGGAAGTTCGTCAATCCTATTACCAACGTCATTGCTGGGTACGGAAATCGAGCCTTTGATATGTTCATCCTTGTAAGCTGCCTCCGCGCGCGTATCGATGATGAGCACGTCGTTCTTTTCCCACAGCTTATGCAGTTCTTCGGCAGTGATGCGCCGAGCGTTGTCAGGCGCAGGTGTTTGGGTGGTTTGCGCTGATGGATTCTGAACCGTTTTTTCGGCCTGTGAAAGGATCGAATCCTTCGAGTTGCAGCCGGCCAGCGTTCCCATCGCGGTAACGAGGGCCAGGGAAGTAATGATAGCAAAACGCATTTGATTGCTCCTGTTCATTTGTTGACGCGAGATTAAACCAATTTCATTGTTAGATGCAAAGCTGCCAGCGGACCTCCGCCCAGCGGACAACATGGTTATAAGACGATTCGACGATCACCCTCCCGCCGCGTGACGCGCTGACGATCGAAATACTCGAGCAGCGGAATTGCATATTTGCGCGAGACGCCCGCGAGTTCCTTGAAACCTGGCACATCGATCGTGCGATTTGATTGTCTGGATGCATAATCACGCAGTTTCTTTGCCAGAGCATCCAAGGCTTCACGATAAAAGAACATCTCTCCATGAACTTTAACCAGCGCGCCCGAATCGATCAGCAACTGCAAAATCTTTCGGCCGTGCGGGATCGCGTCGTTCAAGCCGGCCCGTTCAAAGGCCTCGTTCATGCTGGGCGGCTCGACCGCCGCGTCACGATAAATTTGTTCGAGCCGTTCACGCAACTTCTTATCTGTCTCTGAAAGCTCACGCGTATGTTCGCGTAAACGAACAATCTCTTTCTCGGCGATCACGGCACCTTGCTTTTCCAACTGCGCTAACACCGCCCGCAATAGCTCAGGCGGCGAATGACCAAAGTAACGCTCGCGCAAAATTTCTTTTGGCAACCCCCGCGAGAGCGGTTCACGCTTATGATGCGTGGCGACTTCCGCGAGCACGTCGCGCTTCAGTTCATCGAAAACTTCAGGACTGACCAGTACTCCCTCAGCGTCGACGACTGCGCCGTCAACCAAAGCTTGTTTGTTTGCGGCTTCGATCACTTCGTCGCGCCAGCCCGTACGCGCTGCCACTTCAGACCGGTGCAACCCATGTCGTTCCGCGTCCGCAACAAATTCGGCAAGTTGTTGAGGGCGATCGCCGTCCCACAGATTCCGGAGTCGTACGCTAATCCTCCCCAAATCTCGCCAGCGATGCTTCGCCGCCGCCGAATCGAGCACCGATCCGCCGCCAATCGTAGACTGCGGTGAATATGAGCGAATGATGAAACGATCGCCCAACACGCCGACGATCGGCGATTCGAAACGGAGCTGAGCAAAGCCGATTTCGCCGGGTTTGATCTCACCGGTTGTTTCCATTACCCGTACGCGCGCCAGCACTTCCGCCGCGCCGATGTGCACACGTATACGTTGACGCGAGCGAAGCGCGCGCGGAGCACCATCGAGCAGGTGAACACGCGCATCGATGATTTGCGTCGGCCGCAGACGCCCAACCGGTGCCAGTGTCATGCCGCGTTCTATGGCTGCGGCTTCGATCCCGCTAAGATTCACCGCCGTGCGTTGGCCCGCGAGCGCGTTTGTGACTGCGGCGCCGTGCACCTGAACTCCGCGCACGCGCACCCGCACGCCGGCCGGCATTAGCTCTAATTCTTCGCCTTCGTTGACCTCACCGGCGATCAAAGTCCCGGTTACAACTGCGCCAAAGCCACGCATCGTAAACGCACGATCGATTGGCAGTCGCGTGATAAATTCCGACGCGCGCTCGGGAACCAGCGATCCTAATTCGCGGAGCGCGTTTTTTAAATCTTCAATTCTGTCGCCCGTGCGTGAGCTGACCGCAAGGATCGGCGCGCCTTCGAGAAATGATCCCGCAATCAGATCCTCTGTTTCCGCGTGCACGAGCTGAAGCAACTCTTCCTCAACCAAGTCTTTTTTCGTAATAACGACCAAACCCTGCTTCACGCCGAGCAGACGACAGATGTCAAAGTGCTCGCGCGTCTGCGGCATCACGCTTTCGTCTGCAGCGATGACCAAAGCGACCAGATCGATCCCATGCGCGCCAGCCAGCATGTTCTTAACAAAGCGCTCGTGTCCGGGCACGTCGACAAAGCCAATGCGCACGTCACCCAAATCGAGATCGGCAAAACCGATATCGATCGTGATCCCGCGACGCTTCTCCTCCGGCAGACGATCTGCATCAATGCCCGTCAAGGCGCGCACCAATGCCGTCTTGCCGTGATCGATATGTCCGGCCGTGCCGACGATGATTGATTTCATGTCTTTGGAAAGTAACAGTAGTTGCCGCTGGACACAAAGAACACAATGTTCTATTCATAAAACGAGAAGAGGGGCCGATACTATAAGTTAAGTCGCCGGAAAAACGAATTAGGAGAAGGAACAATTGGCTAGCTCAACACTCCGACTCTTGAAGAGCATCTATAATCTACTTAAGAGTAACAATCTTCATGTTTTTTCTGTCTATCCGCCCGGCCATTTCAGTTCTCCTATCCCAAACATTAGAGACATACTCTCAAGAAAAGAGGCCCTATTTGATCAGAGTGTTCGAGATATTCCCGGG
>QHXE01001049.1 GCA_003222835.1 Acidobacteriota bacterium
TATGATCTTCGCGAAGAAGCTTGAGCGCCTGGGCCGTTTGCGAGATTACTCCGCGCGACGAACCTGCAAACCGAATCAGCAGCGCGCACTCGCCTCGTTTCGCATCGATCTTCATCTCACTTACCAGACGTTCAGAAACGATCTCAACGGCAACCGGGAAAAACTGGGTCGCGATTTTACGACCCGCGACAATTAACGACCCGACCGGGCCGCAAGCGACCACGGTCCTGGTTTCTTCGGGCAACGGTCTTAATTTGAACGTCAATTCGGTAACGAAACCCAACGTTCCATAACTGCCAGTGAACAGCTTGCAGAGATCGTAACCGGCCACGTTCTTAACTACATTACCGCCGGCTTTGATCTGACGCCCGTCAGCGAGCACTGCGCGCATGCCAATGACAAACGAACGCGGCAAGCCGAAGCCCAGACTCTGCGGACCGCCTAACCCGCTGGCAATCACGCCGCCAACCGTGGCGCGCCCATCATCAGATGGATCGATCGGCAACCATTGGCCCGCTTGCGCGAGTTGTTTTTGGAAATCAACCAGTGTGACTCCGGCTTCAGCAGTCGCCACGAGATCGGCTGGTTCGTGCCTGACGATAGTTTTCATTCGGCGTGCAGTGAGGACCAAAGCCGCGCCGGTCGTAGAGTTTCCGACGTCCAACCAGGTGCCCGCGCCCGCGGGATTAACTGCCAGGTTTTCGCGCACCGCAAACTCCATCACTTCACTTGCTTGTTGAGCAGAAGCGGGCGCCACTTCAAGCGCGCGTTCGGCGCCAAGATTATTGCCAAATGCAACTGATGGATTAGTGTCGGAGATTCTCCGGACACCTTCAGCCCCAACAAGAAGCGATAGTTCGCGCTTGATCCGCGCGTCATTCACTCGGGTGGCAGTTAGAGATTGCTTTTGCTCAGTGCTGTTGCGCGAAGAAGCTGTTATCGCCATGCGTGTGGCGTCGCCAGCCGAATGCGCGAAAAGGCTCTGCCCTCTCGGTAGGGCTTCAAGAGTCTCGTTCATCGGATCTGCGCCTGGACGCGAAGGGCCGGTCGCTACCGCCCGCGATACTGATACGCTCCGCGTTGCGACGGCGCGCGCTTCGCCACAACCGCGCGGCGTTGGTATGATCTTGCCCGGATTGCACAAACCTTTCGGGTCGAAGGCGGCGCGCACTTGCAACATTGCGCTCATGTCGGCTTCACTGAAGATCAAAGGCAAATAGCTGCTCTTATCCAGACCCACGCCATGTTCACCCGTGATTGAACCTCCAGCACGGACACACGTCTCCATGATTTCGCGACCGGCTTGCCGGACGCGTTCAAGATCATCACCACGCCGGAGATCGAAACAGATCAGAGGATGTAGATTTCCATCGCCCGCATGAAATACGTTTGCCAGTTGCAGGTTGTAAATCATTACGTCAGGTAACAAACGCCCGACGGCGCCGAACGCGCCTTTGCGCGCCGCCCACAGTTTCTTTCGTTCATTTTCGTCAGTGGCGCTGCGCACCGATCGCGCGCCATGCTCTTTCAAAATCGCGGCGGCCTTTTCTGCCTCATCATCGATGCCTGCGTCGATGCCATCCAGTTCAACCAACAACACGGCCTCCGCATCAATCGGCAATCCAGCCGCGAATACGCTGGCTTCGACCGCGCGAATGATCGCGTTGTCCATCATTTCCAGAGCGGCCGGCAGCATACCGGCGGCAATGATTGCAGACACGGCGCGGCTCGCGTCGTCAACGTCAGTGAAATCCGCAAGCAGCGTACGCACTGCGGGTGGAATCGGCGTGAGCTTGACAGTTGCCTCGGTGGCGATCCCGAATGTTCCTTCCGAACCAACAAAGACTCCCAAGAGATCATAACCGGGACTATTGACATCGAGATCGACAATCGAGCCATCGGACAAAACTACGCGCGCGCCGATTACGTGATCGGTCGTGGTTCCATATTTCAAGCAATGAATGCCGCCGGCGTTTTCAGCGATGTTACCGCCAATTGTGCACGCCGGCTGGCTGGAAGGATCGGGCACGTAGTAAAGGCCATAAGGGGCGACGGCGCGTGAAAGCTGGGCGTTCACCAGGCCGGTTTGGACGACCGCCAGACGATTCTCCGTATCGACTCTCAGAATCTTGCGCATGCGCGCCAGCTCAATCACGACGCCACGATTGATCGCCAGAGCGCCGCCTGAGAGTCCCGTGCCCGCTCCTCGCGGGGCAAAGCTGACACCTTCGTCTGAGAGCACTTCCAGGACCTCTGACGTTTCTTCGGTTGAATTCGGAAAGACCACCGCGCGCGGCGGATGCTTGTGCTGGGGCAAACCATCGCACTCATAAACGAGTAGTTCTTCAGGCTCTGAGAGTACGTTTTCGTCGCCCACAATCTCGCGCAGTTCTTCGATGAGTGCGTCTTCCCTGATTTGCTGCGGAGCGGATGCCATCGTTAGCTTGAAAGAATCCTTTAGTGCCGCGCGAAGAAGCTGATGATACACTACGCGATTGTTCATTAGGTAAGGCTCCGCTTACGTCCACGCTATCGAGAATTGGTACGTGAGCCTGTTTCCTTCTTATTCACACCCTTGCTTTAGCTGGGTGGGAATGAATGACCATTTTGATCCATTAACCGTTTTAACGGTTTCGGCCGCTTAAGAAAACCGTTAAAACGGTTACCTAGGGAGGTTGCTTTGCCCGCCACCCGGCTGAAGCCGGGTGTGAATGAAAGCAGCTCTTTGTCCAACACCAAACCATGAAATTAAGATTCTTCGTTTTGTTGCTAGCCCTACTCCTGCTCATGTCAATCAACTTCGCTACGCACGCCAACAATCCATTATTTGCTGCTGATCTG
>QHXE01000501.1 GCA_003222835.1 Acidobacteriota bacterium
CGTCATTGTCTGGATGCGTCTTCATGATTTAGCCCGGCGAGTCTATCAAAAACTGTCGGGCGAGTCTCTGTCTAGATTTTGATTAACCGCAGAGGGCGCGGAGGTTGTCGCAGAGGAATAAGAAGGGATAGAGTTTTCCTCCGCGCCCTCTGCGAGAACCTCGGCGTCCTCCGCGGTAAAATCATTTCCGACTTCACGCGCTCGCCTCTCGCGCAGTCTCGGTGTTAAAGTTGCCTTTCTACTTTTCGCGAAATTATGAGCCAAATCAATCACATTCAGGCGCGCGAGATTCTGGATTCACGTGGCAATCCGACAGTCGAAGCTGATGTAATTCTATCTA
>QHXE01000502.1 GCA_003222835.1 Acidobacteriota bacterium
TCGGCGGCGAAAACGCAAAGACGCTCCCGGTGCCAATGATGAACATCATCAACGGTGGCGCGCACGCCGACAACAACGTAGACTTTCAAGAATTCATGATCGTTCCCGTCGGCGCCGAAAAATTCAGCGAAGCATTGCGCATGGGCGCGGAGATCTTTCACACGCTGAAATCGGTTCTCAAGAAAAAGGGCTCTGCGACGAGTGTTGGTGATGAAGGCGGCTTCGCGCCGAATTTGAAATCAAACGAAGAAGCGATCGAAACGATTCTCGAAGCGATTGCCCGATCAGGTTACCGCGCAGGCGAAGACGTCCTGCTCGCGCTCGACCCCGCGGCCAGCGAGTTTTACGATGGCCAGTCTTACGTCTTTAAGAAATCCGATGGGCGCAAACGTTCAAGCGATGAGATGGTCGCGTTTTGGAGTAAATGGATCGAGAATTATCCAATCATTTCTCTCGAAGATGGCATGGCCGAAAACGATTGGGAAGGCTGGAAGTCTTTGACCGAAGAAGTTGGCCAACGCGCTCAACTCGTCGGCGACGATATATTCGTCACCAACATTGAGTTCCTGCGCCAGGGCATCGAACGCGGCGTCGCAAATTCAATTCTGATTAAAGTCAATCAGATCGGCACGCTTACCGAAACGCTCGACTGTATTAAACTCGCGAAAGCGAACCTGTACACGACAGTCATCTCGCATCGTTCTGGTGAAACGGAAGACGCTTTCATTGCCGACCTCGCCGTCGCGACGAATGCGGGCCAAATTAAGACCGGCTCGCTTTCGCGCTCAGATCGAATCGCGAAATACAATCAACTCCTGCGCATCGAAGAGGAACTGGGCGCGGCGGCGATTTATCCTGGTCGTGCGGCTTTTAAGTCGTCGCAGAACCAGGAGCGTAAAGACCGGACGATGAAACGGTGTTAGAGTACCGACTTTAGTCGGGCTTTGTCTGCGGAAAAACCCAACTGGAAGTTGGTACTCTAACGACTGTCAGCGAAGTTTCCGTTCCGCAAGTAACTAATGAGAAACCAATGAATCTATCAGACATTCGACATCTCTTCGACTACACGGAATGGGCGAACGGTTTAGCGCTGAACGCCGCCGAGAAGCTCTCGGACGAACATCTTCGCCGCGATTTTCAGATTAGCCACCGCTCAATTTTCGGAACGCTCCTGCACATGGCGGGCGCGGAGTGGATTTGGCTGGAGCGTTGGCATGGGAATTCGCCCGCAGGCAAGGAAGCCTGGTCGCTCTGGACTACGGAAGCTTGCGCGGATCTCACCGCTCTGAACCAGCGCTGGCGAGATGTTGTCGATCGCCGCGCGCGGCTAATGTCGCAACTCGACGAGTCGCGGCTTGTTGCCGAAACGCCCTTCAAACTTCTCAGCGGCGACGCGAGTTCGATGCGGCTGGGGGATCAGATGCAGCACGTCGCTAATCACGCGACTTTGCACCGCGGACAAGTGGTAGGAATGATTCGCCAGCTTGGCATCGATCCGCCTTCAACGGATTTGCTTTTCTATTTGAGACGCGAGATATCGCCTCGATGAACTTCGATCTCACATAAATCATTTGTCACTCTTCCGCTCGATTAACCGCCGCCACCGGTGTCTGCACCTGACGCAATTCGCCGACAATTTCTTTGATCCTGATCGCCAGTTTTTCAATCGTCTCCGCGCGCTCACGCGACTTGCCGGCGAGTTCCTCACGCAGGAGCAATTGTGCCTGGCCCAGCAAGCCGGCGAGCGGGTTGTTGATCTCATGTCTCACCCGCGCCACCAACGCCGCCGCGTCAGTCATCTTGGTTTCGTAATCAGCCACGAGCGCTCGCAGCCGAGTCAGCTCGTTCGCGTCAACAAGCGTTTGTTCTTCGGCCATCTGTTATTCCTGGAAATGTTTTGATTCTCAAAACTCTTCATTGTTTTCGCGACACTCGAGCGTGGCGGAGATAACCCACCAACTCGCCTGAATCGGCGACCACAGCCAATGCGCCCACGTCGTTGCGTTGCATTACTTCTCTCGCGGTAGCCAGAGGCGCCGATTCTTTAATAAATAGGGATGAGTTCACGTTGCGCATGACGTCTCCTGCGCGACGCTTTCGCCATTCGGCGCGGGGAATCTTTTTTAGATCTTCGAGCGAGAGAATTCCCAGCAGCCGACGGTCATGCGCAACGGGAAAACTGGTCTGACGATGCAATGGAAGAACCTCGTCAATGAAGCGACTGATGGGCAGATCGGGCTCAATCGCAATCGCGGGAGTCATCGCCTCGCCGACAGTCGATGGTTCGCGTGCGCTTCTGACTACGTTAGTCGCGGCCCCCAGCAGAAACACGCCCACCAGCACTGACCACAGGCCCATAAAATACGCGTGAAAGGTCGGCGCCAACGCCATGTAAACCCCGAACGCGATCAGCACGAGCGACATCAGTTGGCCGCAAAAGCCGGCGATGCGCGTGGCATCGCGAATGCTGCCGCTGCGCTTCCAGATGATCGCGCGCAGCACGCGTCCGCCGTCGAGCGGATAACCTGGAAAAAGGTTGAATACGGCCAACAGAAGATTCCCGGCGCCCACCAGCTTAGCGCCGACAAATCCGATCAAGGAAAAAAGAAAACTTGCCGCCGGGCCCGCGACGGCAATCCGAAACTCGGCGCGCGGACTATCGGGCTGCGTCCGCAGGCGGGCCAAACCGCCAAACGGATGCAGAACAATCTCCTCGATCTCGATCCCTTCGGCCAGCCCCATTAACGCGTGCGAGAGTTCGTGGCCGAACACTGACAAGAACAACGCCAGCGTCGTGATGATTCCCAATATCCAGGCTGATAAAACGTCAGTGGGCGGCAGGCGAAAAGTGACCAACTGCAAAGTGCTTTTGTGGAGGTTCGAGGCAATCAGCAACACGCTCAGCGCGAAGATCAGAAACCAGCGATAGTCGATGCGCACGGGGATCCCGTAAACGCGCGCAACCATGATTTGGCGTTTGAAGAAATCTTTAAAAGTCATGGACGGGCAAGGGGCAAAGGGCAAAGTGTTAGACGCCGTGGACGTGCTGCTGTTCCTTCATGAGTTTGATTAGGGCAAAAGAAAAGTATTCGCTGCTGGCGCTTCGCTCTTGGCTCTTTGCTCTTGGCTCTTTGCCCTTCGCCCTTTGCTCTTACGCGCCCGTCGCCTTTTGCCATTCGACCTCGAACAACGGCACTGGCTGCTCTCGATTCTTGACGCTGATAGGTTCGCGGGGCGTGAGAGTGTATCGCGAACGCGCGGCCTTGGCGGTTGCTTCGCTGACTAGAATTTGGCCGCCCTTGGCGTTCGATTCCAAACGCGAGGCCGTGTTCACGGTGTCTCCGATCGCGGTGTACTCCGAACGTCGCTCCGACCCGATGTAGCCGACGGTGACTTCGCCAGTGTGCAGCCCGATTCCGATTCCGATCTCGGGAAAACCTTCCTCGCGCAATTCAAGATTGATCCCGATCAGACGACGCTGCATCGCCACGGCGGTGGACAGGGCGTTCGAGGCGTCATTTGGAGTGACCGTTGGGGCGCCAAACAGCGCCATCAATCCATCACCGAGATACTTATCGAGCGTGCCACCGTGCGCAAAGATGATGTCGGTCATCGCCGAGAAATAACGGTTGAGCAATTGCACGATCTTCTCCGGCGGCGCATGTTCGGAGATGCGCGTGAAGCCACGAATATCGGCAAAGAGGATCGTGATTGTCTGAAGCACGCCGCCAAGTTTGAAAGAGTCGGGATTTTCCAGCATCTGCGTGACTACGTACTCGGGCAAAAAGCGGCTGTAGTTCGCGCGCGCGACTTCTTCACGCGCGAGGCGCTCGTGCGCCCGGACGTTTTCAACCGCGATGGCGGTTTGCGCGGCCACGGCGCTCACTAACTCCAGATCGTCAGGCTTAAATGCGGAAAATGGATCGAGCCGGTCCGCGTAGAGCGCGCCATGCACCCCCGACTCCGTAAGCAACGGCGCGCAGATCGTCGAGCGCACGCCCTGCGAGACGATCGAATCGACGCCGGCAAATTGTTCGTCGGCGGCCGCATCCTGCGACAGCAGCGCCACTCGATCTTTCATAACCTTGCGCGTAATCGTGCGGCCGATGGTCATCTTGTGCGCATGCGCCTCGAGCTTTTCGTCGCGGGCGCTGGTGGCAATTGCGAACAACTTCGCGTCGCCGGCGTTCTGTTCAGTTACCACGCCCTCCGCCAGCAAAGCGACCACGCGATCCGCCGGTGTCGATCGAAAGATGATGTCCGTCGCTTTCTTGAAAATCTTATCGAGATCGAATCCCGCGCCCAGGGTTTTGCTCATCTCGTAAAGCTCGTTCAGGATGTTGGCCTTGCGTTGCAGCGTTTCCAGAACTTTGTCGCGCGGCACTCCGGCGGGCTCAGCCTGGCGCAGGACCGTTGAGAGCACGTCCCGGGCTGACATCAGAACCTGCGTGTGGCCCAAGGGCTTATCGTCAAAGCTAAGATCTGCAGTGCGTTCTTCCTTTGGCTGCTCGAATCGAAGCGAGCTGGCCCCGATGGTGATACGGTCTCCGTCTTTCAGCCTGTGCTCGAATTTCTGTTCGCCATTTACATAGACTTTGTTCGCGCTGCGCTTGAGATCCCCGCCGACGAGGACACCGTCGACGATCTCGAACGCTCCATCGTCGCCTAACTTGATGTGCGCGTGATGCCGCGACGCGCGCGGATCATCGAGCACGATCTGGTTGTCGGGCGCGCGGCCGATTAGACAAAGCTGTTGAGGATTCAGTTGATGCTGCGCCTGGCGGCCACTGGCGTCGGTGACTTTCAGTAAAGGCATAAGGGGTAAGAAAAGCTAGTTCAATTGTACGATGAATCTCCGAATGACGATTCGGAAATTGATTCTACAAGGAAACGACGTTTGAGCCTAGTGGCTCACGGAACGGAAAACCGCCGAATCCGATGTGTAGACGCCCTCTCCCTTTGGGAGAGGGTTGGGGTGAGAGCCTAGCGAGCCAGTTACACCTCTCGCCGCTTCCTCTGGTTTCTACGCTTCGCGCCCTCACCCTTGCCCTCTCCCAAAGGGAGAGGGAACAAATTGGAACAAGTACGTCTTGCGCTGGCGCAGAGACAGTGCGATCATAGCGCCCACAAAACGGCTGCACCTCGAACTCGAATAGGAGGAAACCCCATGAACAGCCTGACACGCGTGTTCTGCCGCGCTTTAATTGCGACGACCGCAATTGTGTTTACATCATTTGCCGCAAATGCGCAGACGCCAGACGCGAAAACAAAAGCAACTGGATCGATCTCAGGCCGCGTGACCATTGGCGGCAAAGCTGCGGAGGGAATTTCTGTGGCCGCGTTTGGAGGAGAAACTTTTGACCGGCGCGTCGCTGCCGCGAAGGCCGCGACTGACGGCGATGGCCGCTATCACCTTTCAGGATTGGCGCCGGGCCAATATCAGATCGCGCCGCTCACTCCTAATCTTACCGCCGCACAGCAGGAATCATTTCAAAGCTATGGCCCTTCCTTTTTTGGCGCGAGCAAGAACATTATTCTGGCCGCGAACGAGATGGTTGACGACATAGACGTAAAACTCGTGCGCGGTGGCGTGATTACGGGACGAGTCACTGACGCAGATAATAAGCCGGTGGTTGAAGTGCGAGTATCTCTTCAACCCATCGCGGATCCCCAGAACCCTGTGAGGGCGCCCGTGCCGTACAACAGTCAGATGTATCAAACCGACGATCGCGGAATATATCGAATTTACGGTTTGCCGGCCAGCCGTTACACAGTTAGCGTAGGATCCGGCGGGGCTGAAGGAATCGTAGCTCCGGGCAGCCGTCGTTATTACCAGCGCACCTTTCATCCCGACGTCACTGAAGCAGCAAAAGCGACCATTGTCGAATTAGCCGAAGGTGGCGAGGCAACTAACATCGATATCAAAGTTGGCAGCTCCGCGGACACCTACAGTGTTACCGGCCACGTCATTGATTCAGAAACCAGCCTGCCCATATCAGGAGTACGCATCGGCTTCCTGACGGTGCGACCCAATCAAGAACGCCCTTCACCCATCTATAGCGGATTGACTAGTGACAACCGCGGAGAATTCAAATTCGATGGATTCGGACCCGGCCATTACGGCGCCTATGTTTCTTCGGAGAACGATGGCGGCGAGTTTTACAGCAATGCGACTTATTTTGAGATCGTCGATAAAGACGTAGCCGGAGTCGAACTCAAAGCCATTCGCGGATTGAGTCTCAGCGGCGTCGTGATAGTCGAAGGCAATATGACGAAAGAGATGTTAGCACAGGTCGCCGGGCTCAGAGTCTCAGCGAATGTAATGCCGACATCGGGCGCGCAAATCAATGGTTCAGCAAACTCTTCGGTTGCGCCTGATGGCAGCTTTCAAATCAATGGATTGAGACCTGGCCGTGTTTCGATAGGTATTTTCACCTCTGGACCCTCTGTTAAGCGGCCCACGATCGCGCGCATCGAGCACGATGGCCTCGGCGTTAGCCAGGGCTTCGAGATTCAGCCAGGGCAATCAATTTCAGGATTGCGCATAGTCGTTAATTACGGGACCGGCACGATTCGCGGCATGGTGAGATTCGAAGGCGGAAGCATGCCCATCGACTCTCGCACTTTTGTCAGTTGCAGACGCGAAGGCGCGCGCGACACGGCGGGCGGTCAAGTCGATTCGCGCGGTCACTTTGTTATCAGCAATCTTGCGCCGGGTACGTACGAAGTAATGCTGCAACTGGTTTCCCCGCGACCGCAACGGCCCACTCCGCCACAGAAACAACAAGTTACCGTTACGAACGATTCCGAATCGGAGGTGACTTTTGTTATCAATCTGGCGCCGAAGGAAGGAGGCCCATGATGCTACGAATTAATACGACGAACGTGTGCTTCGTTGGCCTCGCGCTCTTAGTGCTCTGTGCGTCAGAGTGCTGGGCGCAGCAACCAGTAACCGCCGACACGAAGCTTACGGAACGACCCAACGGCGCGATCACGGGCCGGGTCATCAACTCTGCCGGCGAACCTCTGGCGGGAGCAGTCGCTTATGTCGGTGCATTGGGCTCTGGTGCGCGCTCCCAAACCACGGCAGTCGACAACAACGGCGACTTCAGAATCGAGGGATTAGAGGCGGGAGTTTATCGCGTCTCGGCCAGCATTCCGGGCTATATTCCGGCGCCGCAACCAAGTCCGACTGACTCGCCAAGCTACTATCACATCGGCGATTCAGTAACGGTTACGATGATAAAGGGAGCAGTGATCACGGGTACAGTCAGCGGTCCAAATGGTCCTGTCGTCGCCGCGAGCGTGCGCGCGATTCGGGTACGCGATGACGAAGGGAAAGCCTTAGCCTCAGCCCTTGTGACCCGTGAACGCCTCACTGACGATCGTGGGATTTATCGCATCTACGGTTTGCCCCCGGGCGCTTATCTGATCGCCGCCGGAGGCGCCCAGCAATTCGGTGGCGCCGTTGCACCCAGCGCATATGGCAACGATTCGCCGATCTATTTTCCATCATCGGCACGCGATACCGCGTCCGAAGTGGTCGTACGCAATGGCGAAGAAATAAATGCCGACATCCAATATCGCAGCGAGCCTGGACATTCGATCAGCGGTATCGTAGCGGGACTGGTCCAGTTTCAAACTCAGTCTTCATATGGCGCTACAATCGGTCTCATCAATGTCCGCGACCGTTCCACGATCATGAACACGGGCGCGAGTACTTATAACAATTACGCCTTTGCTTTCTATGGCGTGCCCGATGGCGAATATGAACTGTCGGCTTCGCAGTTTGTGCCGAACAGCGATGTCATGCGGTCGACTCCGCGGCGCGTCGTAGTTCGCGGGGCGGATGTGGCGGGAATAAGTTTAACGGTCGCGCCGCTCGCAGCAATCGCGGGGCGGCTGGTTTTCGAAAGCGATGCGAAAGCGGGCTGCGCCAAGCGACGCGAGACTGCCGCACAAGAGACGCTCGTTTTCGCTCGTCGTTACGAGCCGGAAAAGAAAGCTGAGGCAGGCACGAAGCCACCAGCCGCGCCTGAGGTGTCGCTCATATCCACGAATCATGTTAGTGACAGCGTCGGGGACGCGAAAGGATCTTTCACGTTGAGGAATTTGCCGCCTGGTACTTATCGCATAGATCCGCGCGCGCCCGCATCTGGCTGGTACCTGCGGTCGATATCGAGTGGCGCGGCGCAGATTGCGGCGGCAGCGAGAAATTCGAATCTGATCGTCGCTCGCGAGGGTATCGCGCTGAAGACTGGCGAACGAGTCTCGGGTTTGACAGTAACGTTCACGGAAGGCGCAGCCAGTCTTCGCGCTCGTATCTTCCCGCCCGAAGGTCAGAACCTTCCCCCGCGCATGCGTGTCTATCTGGTTCCCGCGGAACGCGAAAGCATCGAAAACGTGCTGCGTTTTTTTGAAGCTGCTGCTGAAAGTGATGGACGCTTCGCCGTCGCCAATATCGCGCCGGGCCGCTACTGGATAATCGCTCGACCCACCGAAGCAATCGATTCAACCAGAGTGAAACTGATCAGACAGGATTCAGACTTTCGCGCGAAAGTCCTGCACGAGGGCGAAAATTTGAAGAAAGAGATTTCGTTCAAACCGTGCGAGCGGGCCGATTATGATCTGCCTTATGCGCCGGCATCTCCACCTAAACAATAAGCCACTTCGAGACCGATTTGGAGGCAAAACTCATGACCGGCCTTACACGGGCGCTCTGTTATTCTTCGATTCTTACGGCCATAATTCTCTTCCAATCATCTTCCGCGAACGGTCAATCCGCAGACGCGAAAGGGACAGGATCAATCTCTGGCCGCGTTACAATTGGCGACAAACCTGCACCTGGAATCGTGATGGTTGTCAGTGGCTTGAATCAACAAGTGTCCGGGCGACAAGTAACGGCCGATGCGGATGGGCGTTTTCGCATCGATGGATTGAACGC
>QHXE01000503.1 GCA_003222835.1 Acidobacteriota bacterium
AGGAACAAGAGACACATTTGAGCGACCTGGTCGAGGATAAAGGCCTTGTGTCTCCGTCAGATGCGGCCATCAACCTGAACCTGAAGGAGCAGATGGCGCACGTGCTGAGGACACTCACACCGCGCGAGGAAAGAATCATTAAGATGCGTTTCGGACTGGATGATGGAAGTGAGCACACACTAGAGGAAGTGGGGCAAGTGTTCTCGGTTACGCGTGAGCGCATTCGCCAAATCGAAGCCAAAGCGCTACGCAAACTGCGGCACCCGTCGCGCTCGGGCCGGTTTCGGATCTTTTTCGAGGGGACTGTTTGAGAAATCTGCAGATTGGGACGCTGAGCCGTGTTGGAGCCACGTCCCTGAGTTTGTTCAAAACGAAAGAGAGAGCCCCGCTGGCAGCTTCCAATGCACGCATGGCACGGCCTGTGTTCAGCGCGACTTTAAGGAGAACCGATGGCAATTACATTTCAAAAGCGTCAGAAGGAATTGAAGAGACAGGAGAAGCAACGCGAGAAGGCGGAACGCCGCGCACAAAGAAAACTCGCCAAGCGCGCAAAAAACGAGGACTTGCAGGAAAATGGAGTACAGCCCAACGCGCCAGAATCCCAAAAGTGAATTGTTGGTGACGCCTGGCCAAGCTGCGACCAATTCCGAAGGTAGAGTGCAAGGGGGGAATTGCTAGAAACGTCGCCGGCCACCCTTGTTGGACCTTCCAGTATGGCCCCAGTGGTCGCGGGAACCGCCGCCATCGCGTGGCGCCTGCGGCCGAGCCTCATTCACCTGCAACTGGCGTCCTTCCAGGTCGTGCCCGTTGAGCTCGGCGATTGCTCGCGCAGAGTCTTCACCTGCTCCGAGTTCCACAAAACCGAATCCTCGAGAGCGGCCGCTTTCCCTGTCGCGAATCACGCGTGCCGACGCCACCTGAAACCCCTTCCCGCTAAATACCTGCTGCAAGCCTTCATCGGTCACTTCAAACGAGAGATTTCCTACATAGAGGTTCGCCATTTCCGTTCTCCTTTAGATCTTCGGCCCGACCGATAAAATGAGTGAGGCGAGCGAGCGGGTTACCGGCTCGCCTCGCCAGACTAGAGACTGGTGACGTTTTCTGCTTGCAGGCCCTTGGGACCTTTAGTGACCTCGAATTCGACAGCCTGCCCCTCGTTGAGCGATCGGTACCCTTCTCCTTGAATCGCGGAGAAGTGGACGAACACGTCCTCACCGGTTTGACGCTGGATGAATCCGAAACCCTTGCCCGCGTTGAACCACTTAACTGTTCCTTGTTCTTTCACTCTAACTCCTACTTTCTAGTTTTAAGCTATTTGGTGCGCCTGACGCCTCGAGAGATCAAAGAAAAAAAAAGGGGGGCTGCAAGTGTGGACCTGCAGCCCCTTAAATGAATCCAAAGGCTTTACAAGAGCAACAAACGCAGTGCTAGCTTAGCACACCGCTTCCGACGACCCTACGGAAATCTGGGAGTGCAATCCTTGTGGAAGGTTTCACAGCTGGCGCAAATGGCTGGAACGGGTTGCTGGCGGAAATGCCAGAATTTCTTTTCTTTCCTTGCCTTGATTGCGGGCGACATGGGCCCGTTTTTTCAGGCCCGAAATATCTTGTCGCTTACACGCAAACGTACGGCGCAACCATCGCCTTGAAGTTGGACGGATGGTGGACGGAAAACCGGCCGCGCAGGCGCAGATTGACCAACGCTGGCCCACGATGCAGCCCACAACCGAAGGCAGGAATGGCGCGTAGAGCCCTACGCCGATGCTTCTGGGCCTTTGCAACCCTCCGGTTAACAGCCTTGTGCTTGATTTAATCAGTTAACCGGCCAAAGTTCGAAGAGCGGTTTGTTCTCAGAGATGGCTCGTTCTTCAGCCTGTCTTGATTTTCTTCTTCTCTTGCTCAGTTCAGATTCAATAGCCTTTCCCTTTTACTTTTTCTCTTTTCTTCCCCGCCTCCGCGGTTTTGTTTCTCCTCCAGATGTTCACTGGAGGAGAAACGTATGCTCCCGAGGCGGAGATGTCCTTTCTGCCGTCGTTGGTTTCATCCCCACCCGCGGCTCAAACAACGACAAAAGACCTGTGGTCGGCCGGACTGTCGCCACCAGCAGAAGCGAAAATCCAATCAGGAATGGCGGACTGAGAACCCGGATTACTTTCGCGGGGTTTATGCGCTGCAAAAGGAAAAGTACGGGACGCGCTTCGACTACAGGCGGTGCTACCGTCAGCAACATCCCGACTACGTGCGGCGCAACGCGGTTTCCGTCCGAAAATGGCGCGAGCGGCTGAGATCGTCGCCTGTAAGTTCCACAAGCCCTGATCTGCACGTAACTATCGAGTCCGAAAAGACTTCTATCCGCATTGCCCATGTAAGTTCCACAAGCCGCGATATCTTCGTAACTCTCAACACTTCTTAGGGTTGCAGGAAAGTATCGCGGTGAATCCCAAGTAAGTTCCACAAGGTTCGATGGCTTTTCCCAACCCTCTGCCCCTACTTTGAGCCCGCGGAGGAATGAAAATGCCGAAGTCCCGACCCCAACCGCCCCGACCCGATCGCCGACGTTCCATCCGCGGTTCCTTCAGCTGGATCGATCACCGCTTCCTGCGCGAAGGATTCGATCAAGGCCTCACTCGCTTGGAGAAGTTGCTCTACTTCGTGCTGGTGGCGGTCTCCAATCAACGGAGTCAGCTTTTACTCCGACGCGCGTCTGGCGGAGTTGTTGGACATCCGTTTTCCCCACGAACTGGAAGCGGCTCGCAACGAACTGGTGGCCCGGGACCTGATTGCCTATGAAGACGGAATTTACCAAGTGCTGGACCTGCCTGTCGGCTCTCCCAGGAAAGGGCGTGACTCTTCTCCCGACCGCGCTTTGCGTTCGAGTTCCTCTCTCCCGCCCGTTCGCAGAACCGTATTGCGCGAGGCGGCCTCGGATCTGGAGAGCGTCAAGCAGTTATTGGAACGCTGGGGCTGGAGCCGTCGATGAACCTCTCCGTGGTCTATCAACCTGCCGTGTCCGCCAGCACCTCCGCGTATCGAGTGCGTGACAACCAAGGAGGAGAACTCGACTGGGCGAATGCCTTCCTGGACGGTCAGCGCCTCCGCCAACTTTCTCCCCGTTCGCTGCGCATCTACGCCTACGACCTCCTCGATTTCGCCCGCTGGTTCGAACCGCAACATCGGCTGCTTGCCGAGATCACGGAGTCCACGATCGTCGACTATGTCCGTCATCAACTCGAGCAGGATCCCAAACCCACCTCGCAGACCGTGAATCATCGGCTGGGCACAGTGCGCTGCTGCTATCGCTTTCACACCGGGCAAGAAATTCCCGCCGGCCAAGTGCATTTCCAGCGCCGCTATACCCGACGATCCCCACTCGGCTACGGTCGGCTTCGCACCACCGTCGCCCGGGGCCTCCGCCTCAAACAGGATCGGCCGGTGATCGTGCCGCTCTCGGCCGAAGAAGTCGCCAAGTTTTGGCAAAGCTTCCGCACCTATCGCGATCTCGCACTGGTCGGGCTGATGCTCCTCGACGGCTTGCGCTCCTGCGAGGTCTTGGCCCTGGAACTGGAAGACGTGCAACTCGCTGACGGCCAGATGCGCGTCCGCGGCAAAGGAAACAAGAAGCGCCTCCTGCCGCTGCCGCCGGATATTCTCGAAGTCCTGGGACATTATCTGCGCCACGAAAGGCCACTGACCAACTCCCACGCTTTGTTCATTTCCCTGAAAGGTCGACAACGCGGTCGGCCCGTAACCGCGGCCGGCCTCCGCTCGCTTTTTCGTCATCATCGAGTGCGCAGTCGAATCCCTCATGCCAACCCGCACCGTCTGAGGCACACCTTTGGGGCGGATATGGTGCGGGCCGGGATGTCCCTGCCTGCCTTGCAACAGCTGATGGGTCACTCGCAAATCGCGACCACCATGCTCTACGTCGAACTCGCCCCGCAGGACGTCTGGCGCGAATACGCCCGCGCCATCGAGAAGCGCAAGGCGTTGGACTCCTCCCACCTCTCATGACTCCGGGCCAAAGCAACCTGGAACAGATCTTCGAAACGCAAATCCAGGCGCTCGCCCTCACCCTTCGGCCCGGCTCGGTAGACAACTATCGATCCACCGCCCGCTGCTTCCTCGCCTATCTCCGCGCCGCATTCCCACAGCTTCGTCGGCTCTCCCAACTACGCCGCGATCCTCATCTGCTTGGCTGGTTCCGTTGGCTGAGTGCACAACAACCACCCCTGAGCAATGCAACCCGCATCGGTCACCTCATTCGCCTCCGCCGTTTGCTGGACGATCTAGCCGCCAACGGCCACCACCTGCAGCCCGATCTCATTCGTGGAGAAGACTTCCCTCCAAAGCCTCACTATCTTCCCAGACCTCTTTCCCTCCAGGAAGATCAACTCGTGCAGCAGGAGCTGCGCCGGACCGACGATCTCTACGCCAATGCCCTCCTGCTCCTCCGTGCTACGGGAATCCGCCTTGGCGAATGCATCCATTTGCCACTGGATTGCCTGCGGCAGGTGGGAACCGAACAGTGGGCGCTCCATGTCCCCCTCGGCAAACTACACACGGAACGTTTGGTTCCGGCCGATCCCGAGGTGCGGCGGATCGCGGGCCGGATCCTCACCCTGCGCACTTCGTCTCCGCTCGCGCGATTCGCCAATTCGCAAGGCTTCCTGCTCCCACGTCGGGGTGCTACTCGGCGCGCTCTGGTGCTGAGTCTCCAATCGGCGTTGGCCCAGGCCGCGAAGCGCGCTGGTTGCTCAACGCATGTGACACCGCACCGTCTTCGGCACAGCTTCGCGACAGAAATGCTCCGGCTCGGAGTTAGCCTTCCGGCTCTCATGAAGCTACTCGGGCACAAAGATATCCGCATGACCTTGCGCTACGTGGAAGTCACTCAACAGGACTTGCAGCGCGAATTCCACCAGGCCCGTCAGAATGCAGCTCATCCGCATCGTCTGCCCACGCTCGCACTCCCCAAAGACATGCCAAGCGCCGGTCTCCCCGGCATCCGTCAGGCACTGGAGGCCACACGTCATCTTCTGGAAATGTATCGCCGTCAGTTGGGCGATGAGAAAATCCGCCGTCGATTGCGACGCCTCGGCAAGCGCCTCCTCACTGTTGCTTCCCAACTGCAGAGGATCCAAACAGAGCAAAAATGAGGAAAGATTGGCCAGTTAATAACCAGAACTTGCCGGAGCGAGCGTAAAGCGAGGGAAAATCAGCAACTTGTGATTAACGGTGACAAGCTACTTACTCCTTTTTCATCACCTTTAGGCAGCCGTTTTGCCGCCATTTGTCACAATTAGTATTACATTCTTATGACAGAGAAAATCGTGGGGCCAATCAAGTTATCGTACACAGGATCTATTGATCTATTTCGGTCTATTTCTCGAGTTGCTGACCGACCTCACGGTCCAAACGGCTTTTTGGGAGATGGGGGTCGGGGGCAGCATTCAGTGGAATCACACTTCCTCGAACGGAATCAGGATTCTGCTTAACTGCGAAGGAATGCGAGGACCAATCAGAACAATTAATTGCTCGGGTTTTGGGTGGAAGGGATTTCTCGACCGCCATACCACGATTTCGGCGATAGGAATCTTGAAAGCGAAGACGAAGGATCCCTCAGGCAAGATAGTTGACTTAAGTCCAGTGGACCGATACGTGGGTGAAGATGCCGAACGGAAAGTGGCAGTGTGTTGCGAGTCATGGCTCGCCAATAAAAATCTGAGCAACCGCAAGACGCTGAATCGAAGTGGCCGCCATCACCTATGGCGGCCATCACTTTTATCCACCCGTCCAGTGCCACCCATGTGCGGTATTTGATCACTTTGCCATCAAATCTCGAAACTGGGTATGACTTCTGTGCCTTCGACGAAGCAGAGGCAATCTACGCCTATTCCCTTATGTGGAAGGCCGGTGCTGTGAACAACGCCGACATCACGGTCATCGCGCCGATCCCTAGCGAGAGCGCGAAAATGGCCGCCAGAGCAAGGCGGCGATCTCTTCCGAGGCCGCGAAGGGCGAACCGAAAATCGCGGAACAGACTTTCGACCAGAAATTTCCCAGCGGAATTTGCGGATAGGTCCTTCGTTAGCATAGACCTCTCACCGCAATAGTGAGCTTCAGGCCGAAGATATCATCGGGCTTCGACCCGCGGTCAAGATCATCGCTCAATTGTGGCGTAACGCGCATCTCGGGGGATATGAATCCTGTGGCTGGCGAATTGTTATTTCGCCCATAATTCCCCGCCCTGCTAGCATTCTGCGATGCGCCATCCGGCCCAACTTCTCTCTGAGCGTGAATCACTTCCGACAACATTGCATGAAGGCACGGCCAGACTGGAGGAGAGGCCGGAAAACAGAACGCAATCAGCGCCGGTGCGTTACAACTCACGTGCCTCATTCGGGGTCTTTGGGGTTATTGAAAAGAACCGTCAATTTGATACTGCCATGCCCGTTTTGCGGGAAGTTAGGCGCGCTTGGGTTCCCCGGATCCAAATTAGAAGCTGTGTCATCGGGTGGGAACAATAAGAGCGTTTCCAGGAAGTGCCGCAGGGCACCAGCATCTCCTTGGTCCTGCTGATCTTGGCTGGAGAGATTGGCGAATGCATCTCGCGACGCCTGGGCTTCGCCACCGTGGCGTAGGATCACCTCGACCAAATTGATGCTACGACCGTCATGACCCAACGATCCGACACTTCCCACGCCCCAAAGAGCCCTAGTGAGGAACTCGGTTTGGATTGTGCCGTCCCAGTTGCGTTCGTGAAAATTAGGTCCAAGATCATGACGTTTGAAATCGGTGAAGATGTTTTGAACCACGAACGGTTGCCCATTCGGCACCATCAAAGGCGGAAGTCCGCTACGATCGTTCACGGTGTGGATTATGTCGGCCACACGGCGATCGTGATTGATCGTAAGATTCTGGACGTGGCACGTTGTGCAGCCAAGCTGATTGAACACCTGCAAACCATGTTGTGCCCTGATGTCTTGGTGCGAGCTTCCCGGTTTGAAATAGTTAAGCAGGTAGAATTCGAGGTGATCCACCAGAGCAACGTCGATCTCATTGCCGTTTAGTGGATCCGGTGGTGGCGGAGCTTCGATTGCATCCTGGGATCCGTCCAGCACCATGCCCGAGGGCGTTACCACTCTGGCTCCGGCGCTTGCAGCTGCCAAGTCCGGATCTACAGCCTCAAGGCCCATTTCTCCGTGGAGAGCACCCACAATGAACTCACGCATGGAAATTGTGCCGCCCTGAGCAAAAAAGGGGCGAATTCGAAGGTCGGGGTCGACCCCCTGCACCTGGGAAGTGTTCACCGATCCATCAGGATTGCCAGTAATGGATCCGAAAGAGACGCCCTTCGTGACAAGTGGAAGACTGACGGGCTGACGCTTCTGTTTTGCGCTGGCGATAGCTTGGCTACGAACCGCACGCAAGTCCGAGGTCATTTCATCGGCTAGCATCTCTCTGAGACCTAAGCCGAACAGGTGTGGCGCATTTCGGCTGTCGGGCCGGGTAACCACGTCACCTCCTAAGCCGGCTGAGCCTCGGGGACGTCCATGGCAGGCAGCGCAGGAATCGGCCAATCCAGCGCCAATTCCAATCGTTGTACCGATGTTACCAACGCCGTCGTCGATGCCCGGACCTTGCCCCTGTGCCCTTGTAAATTTCCGCTGAAAAAGCTGACGACCACGACGCACAGCACGAAAAGCGTCGCGATTGATGATGAACAGCGAGGAGTCAGGAGTGTTAACGCTGCCGCGACTAGCACCGATCTCCTGTCTCAACGACTTGTTAATCCCAGCGTTTATCGGGTTAATCGCCTGGGTGTTGTCTACCATCTGCGCCACAGCAACAGCTGGCCACAGCAATAGAGTCCCCAAACAAATGTTGAGCAACGACCTGACCACAGCAAACAGCCCAAATGCAGGACTGGATTCTCTCATCTGATTTCCTCCAATCTACACATTCCCCCGTATGCGGGGAATTACGATTTGAACCCGAATTTCCGATTTCAACTCCATTTCTGCGCACAAGTAGGACCCGACTAAAGACACCAAGTTCGCGTTGCAGTCAGTACGACTTATGCCCCAGGAAAGGCTGACACATCACCGACGCGAAAACGCAGACACCAATTGTCGACAGTAAAGGCTAACAGATACAAGTAAGCTTTTTCACTTGGGCAGGAACCGGGACCGACTTCGTTGGACTATCTTCCCCATACAAGTCCGTTGTCAAGTAACATTCTTTGGCAGTACGTATAGAACCTATAGAAAAGGATTTCATTTCTGTGGGGGAATCCTGATCGAGCACGCTCCTCGAAACCGCCCGCTCGATGAAGCGCTCATGATTGTAGGTGTCGATCAGAACGCTCACGCGGATCCGAGCCGGAATTACCATCTTGATTAGACTGCTGCTCTGGCCGTACCCGGGAAATGTTGCATAAACAAATAAATGGTCGGAATAAGAGACCGTAGGACGTGGACGAATGTTACGGCGAGTGGCTAGCGAAGTCAAGTAAGAAAGAAGTACGAAAGATGCTTGCCTGGAAGCTTGCCCTCCCCCAGTTTTAGGTTTGTTTTTTCTGCGCGAGGTCTTGACAAGGGACTATCTCTTGCTGTTTCATGCGT
>QHXE01000504.1 GCA_003222835.1 Acidobacteriota bacterium
CGAATGCGGAGCACAATGTTCTGGTGGAAATTGTCAGTACGAATGGCAAACCATCCCCGACCTCGCGAATGTTGGTTTCCCAATTGTCGAAGCTTCATCCGATGGAACATTCGTAATTACGAAACACGAAGGGACCGGTGGCCGGGTTAATGCGCCTTCGGTTAAGGAGCAGTTGGTTTACGAAATGGGCCATCCCCGCGAATACATCACGCCCGATTGCGTCGCGGATTTCACGACGATTCATTTGGCGGATGATGGCGCTGATCGTGTGCGGGTCTTCGGGATTAGAGGTCGCGCGGCGACTGACTCTTTGAAAATTTCAATCAGTTACTCAGCGGGCTACAAAGCCGTCGGTACCCTGGTCTATGCCTGGCCCGCCGCGTATGAGAAGGCGAAAGCTGCTGACGGAATCCTCCGCGCGCGACTTGATCGGCTCGGCCTTCGGTTCGATGAGATTATGACGGAATTAGTGGGCGCGAATGCGACCCATGGCACATTGGCTGGCGAGCCATCGCCCGATCTCGCGGAAGTGCAACTGCGCGTGGGCGTGCGCGGTAACGATCGCTCGGTGATTGAAAGATTCACCAAAGAAATAGCGCCGCTGATTCTGACTGGCCCTCCGGCGGTGACGGGATTTGCTGGCGGTCGTCCAAAGGTTGAAGAGATCGTGGCGTATTGGCCGGCGCTGATTCCGAAGAGTGAGATAACACCGCGTGTTGAGATTATGGACGTTTAGCTTTAACGCGGACGCCGCGAAGAAGTTTTAAGCAGATTGTTATCATTATGAAGATTCAACTCACGAAGCTTGCGCATGCGCGATCCGGCGACAAAGGTGACACGGCGAATATCGGTCTAATCGCGTTACGCGATGACTTCTATCTGCTGCTGGTGCGAAACGTGACCGCGGCGCGCGTCAAAGAACATTTCAAAGGTATTTGCAAAGGCGAAGTGGAACGATTCGAATTACCGAATCTCTGCGCGCTGAACTTTTTGTTGCATGAAAGCCTCGGTGGCGGCGGTACACTTTCGCTGATGACTGACGCGCAGGGGAAGACTTTTTCGACGGCGCTGTTGCGAATGGAAATCGAAGTCGACGAAGAAGAAGCGAGGCAGTTGGGACTGAACCAATAAGAACCTGAGGTTTGGTCATGCGTGCTGAGGTCTGAAGCAAAGGGAACGATGGGACCTGAAGAATCAGTTCTTTATGAAGTTGACGATGCAATCGCGCGCATCACGCTGAACCGTCCCGAGAGGCGTAACGCGCTAAATGCTGAAATCATAGCGGCGCTCAAAGTCGCATTGCGTCGCGCCGACCATGATCAAGATGTGCGCGCGGTGATTCTCACTGGAGCCGGATCGGATTTTTGTTCCGGCGCGGACCTTCAAGCCCTGCAGCAAATCTCGACCGCGTCGGTTTCTGAGAATCTCGAAGACGCGCATTCTTTGATGGAAATTTTCACATTGATTCGTCAGGTTCGTGTGCCAATGGTTGCTGCCGTGCGCGGCAGGGCACTCGCCGGGGGGTGCGGCCTCGCTACTGCGTGCGACCTGGTCTTGGCGGCACGCTCCGCCCGGTTCGGTTATCCGGAAGTTAAAATTGGCTTCGTACCCGCAATGGTCACGGCAATCCTGCGGCGCAACGTTTCGGAAAAAAAGGCCTTTGAACTGCTGACACTTGGCGCCGAGATTGGAGCAGAAAAAGCCGTAGAGTTGGGTTTGGTCAATCGAGTCTTTGACGACCAGGCATTCGCCGATGAAGTCGAGACCTTCGTGCGACGATTCCAAACAGTGAGCCGCTCAGCAGTAAGCTTATTGAAAAGACTTCTTTATCAAATCGACGGAATGGATTTCGAGGACGCAATGCAGTGCGGATCCGATACGAATGTAATTGCTCGATTGAGCGAAGATTGTCAGAAGGGGATTGAACGCTTCTTAACGAAAGACTGACTGCGGACCTGTAACTTTCATACGACGAACACTCGAAATCGTTAGAGCATGAAAAAATAAGCGCGAGATGAACATCTAGTTCAGCTCGCGCTGGTAGTCGGTGAGGTGACAAGGCTTCCAGCCTCACTTTCTATTTCTTCTTAGTCGTAGTCGAGGACCCATCAAGCACGACCTTCATGGAGCTCGTCTTATCTCCGGTAATAGTTCCTGAGAGGGCTTGCGTTGTGTAGTCGCTGAGCAAGACGCCGTCGCCGAGAAGGACACCATCGCTCAACAGCACCCCATCACCCAACAAGACACCGTCACCCAACAGCACACCGTCACCCAACAGCACGCCGTCGGCACAGAAGACTATACCGTCGCTCATCGTGATACCGCTGCTGGTCAGGATGTTATCGCTGAGGAGCACGCCGTTCGAGACCATCGTGCCATCGCTAACGAGGACACCGTTGTTAAAGGTTGTCGCGTCGCCGAGCAACACGCCCGTACCATAGACCTTTTGATACTTGGTGATCAGATCCGCTCCGGTTGCAAAGGTATTGTCGAGGACGATTCCTTGCGCCCACGTGAACCCATAGCCGCCAATCGTCGTTTGCGCTGCCGGTGGAGCAGTCGTCAGCAGCGGCGAGCCCAGGCTCGTGGACGAAGAGAGATCGGTGCGGACGCTAAGCGTTACGCGCATGGCGCCTTCGAGATTGATTTCGCCTGCGCCTTGTTCGAATGTATCAAAGTTCGCAAGTTGCTGCGCGGTGTACATGAGGATGGCCTTGACGAGGTTAGGCGTCAGCTTCGGGTTAGCTTGCAGTAACAGCGCCGCAGCGCCGGCCACCACTGGTGTGGCCATTGAAGTTCCATTGAGGAACATCATTTTGTGTGTGTCGACGGTGCTGACTCCCGCGTCGATCGTAGGATAGGTTGTTACTAGATGGTTCAGATAGGCCTCGGCGGAGACGATCTTATTGCCCGGAGCAACTACATCGGGCTTTACGAGGTTGTCGTAATGTTTGACCCCATATGCGTCTGTCCAGTAACTGCGCGTTGGCCCACGTGAGCTATACGTCGTCACCCCGTCATCATTACGAGCGTCAGTTCCGAAAGTATTGGCGGCGCCGACGGTAATCGCTGACGGTTCGTTGCCCGGGCAGTCGATCAGTCCATAGACCTTGTTACCGCTGCTGTCTTTGCCATTGTTGCCAGAAGCGGCGACTGCGACGACTCCAGAATTAACCAGACTCCGTACCGCCTGACAAACTGGATCGAACTGATATGAATCGATTGCCGGCATGCCAAGACTCATGTTTATGACCCGGATGTTGTAGGTCGAGCGGTTTGTCGCTAACCAGTCCAGAGCATTCAGCAGGGCGGCCTCGGTCCCAACGCCTTGGGAGTTCAGAACACGTAGATTGATTATGCTGGCGTTGGGCGCGATGCCAACATATGAGCCTTGAGCGACCTTGCCATTACCTGCAGCGATGTTAGCCACGTGCGTACCATGTCCATAGAGATCGCTGGTGATGGGAAATCCATTAGCATCCAGCTCGCCCGTAAAATCCTGATTCACAACCATGCGTGAGCTTGATTGTGCGTCACTCAAGGCAACGTGATTCGGGTCGATTCCGGAATCGAGAACTGCGATCCCTATGCCGGTCCCGTCGAAGGTCGAGCCCGCGGGTGCCATCACGCTCGCCTGATCAGCACCGCTAGTGAGCGAGACGTGGCCCATCGGCCATGTCTTCCGGACCATTGAAACATAGCGAACGTCTGTACGTGTCGATTCGTTGATTGCGTCATTTCCGCGCATTGTGACGACGCGAGCGGGAAAGTTTTTGAAAGTCTGTTTATATTTTCCGCCTTTATTCTTGACATCCGTGTCGAGCGATGAAGTCCATGGACCTGCTGGTTGGATAACGACATCGACAAAGTTGGTGTTGTTGGGAACGTCCTTCGAATACTTTTGAGGTGTTCTGGAGGTGGCATGAGTCTTGTCAGGAACAACTGTTCCCGCAACTAACAAAATTGAAGCAGCCAGGCCGGTAATCCAGAGCCGAACGCACTTGCGATTTGCATTCTTCGATTTATTCTTATCAGTCATTTGTTTCGTATGACATTGCCTGAATTTCCAGAATCACAGGCGATGCCCGCGACTCTTTTGGCAAGGGTGATGCCGCAGACTGATATCAGCGGCGAACACTGTTCTGTTGGGGATTTGCGCGAATTGAGGTCCGTGGTTAAACCAGCGGCATGTTATTACCGGTCAAGCTGAAGCGAGTGATCTTTCAGATTGAACCAAGTGACCGGAGAGTGTTGTCCAAGTTAAGATTTCATTTCCAGAGGTTTAACGTGAGAACAAATGTGCTATTCCCGAGGCCGCACGTTTTCTCGCAAGAACCTTACGATTTCTTGTGTGGATGTCCCTGGAAGGAAAATTTCGGCGACGCCTTGCTCTTTCAATTTCGGAATGTCTTCTTGAGGGACAATGCCTCCCAGAACGACGAGACAATCGTTCATCCCTTGCTCGCGCAAGAGTGAAACGATTCGCGGGCAAAGCGTGTTGTGCGCGCCACTGAGGATTGATACTCCAACAGCGTCAACGTCCTCTTGCAATGCCGCAGCGGCGATCATCTCGGGCGTTTGGCGCAGCCCCGTGTAAATGACCTCCATCCCTGCATCGCGCAACGCGCGCGCAATTACCTTGGCGCCGCGGTCATGGCCATCAAGGCCTGGCTTAGCGACTAAGACTCGAATCATACCTCGGTTCATTTCACATTCACGAAAGTATTTTCCGTTGGGTAATAAAGGCATTAGATCGCTGGCTCTTCATAAACCCCGTAAACGTCACGAAGAGCTGAGCAAATCTCACCGAGCGTTGCGTAAGCCCGGACGGCTTCCATGGTCATCGGCATTGTGTTCTTGCCACGTTCGGCGACCTTTCTCAAGCCATCGAGGGCTTTTAGAACAGCGCCGCTGTCTCTCCTTGCTTTCGTTTGCTCAAGACGCTCAATCTGATGACTTCGGACCGATTCATCAATGATTAGAATTGGGACTTCCTGTGGCTGATCCTCCATGGCGTACTTATTCACGCCAACGATCGTCTGATCACCGCGCTCGAGGGCCTTCTGATATTGATAGGCTGACTCTTGAATCTCACGTTGCGGAAAACCCTTTTCGACGGCTTCTACCATGCCTCCCATCGCGTCAATCCGATCGAAGTAGGCGTGCGCGCCGTCTTCCATCTTCTGCGTCAATGCTTCTATGAAGTAGGAACCGCCGAGAGGATCGACAGTATTTGCGACGCCAGTCTCTTCGGCGATTATCTGTTGAGTTCTCAAAGCGATCAGCGCCGCTTTGTCTGTCGGTAATGCTAACGCCTCGTCATAAGCGTCAGTGTGTAGCGACTGCGTGCCGCCTAAGACACCGGCGAGAGCTTGGATTGCTACGCGGACAATGTTGTTAATGGGTTGCTGAACAGTGAGCGATACTCCCGCTGTCTGTGTGTGAAATCGCAATTGCATTGTGCGTTCGTTTTTCGCGCCAAAGTGATCGCGCATCACCCGCGCCCAAATGCGACGCGCGGCTCGATACTTGGCGATTTCCTCGAAAAAGTCATTATGCGCGTTGAAGAAGAAAGAGATGCGCGGAACGAATCGCTCAATGTCGAGCCCGGCGCGCACGCCCCACTCAACGTATTCGATTCCGTCCCGCAATGTGAACGCAAGCTCTTGCAAAGCGGTGGCACCTGCCTCACGTATGTGATAACCGCTAACTGAAACCGGATTGTATCGAGGGACGTGTTTTGTACAGAATTCGAAGGTGTCAACGACTAATTTCATCGCGGAGCGAATGGGATAAATCCACTCCTTCTGAGCGATGTACTCTTTGAGAATGTCGTTTTGTAGCGTGCCTGAGATCTTTTTCCAATCCGCTCCCTGTTTTTCGGCGACGATCAAGTACATAGCGAGAAAGACTGATGCAGGCGCGTTGATTGTTTGAGAAACGGTTACGTCTTCCAGAGGAATGCCCTCAAAGAGCGCTTCCATATCGGCGAGGGAGGAAACTGCAACGCCACATTTTCCTACTTCACCTTCTGAAAGCGGAGAGTCCGCGTCGTAACCCATAAGGGCCGGAAGATCGTATGCGACCGAAAGCCCCGTTTGCCCTTCCCTCAATAGGTACTTGAATCTGGCGTTGGTCTGTTCGGGCGTGCCAAAGCCCGCGAACTGACGCATTGTCCAGAGCTTGCCCCGGTAGCCTGTAGCATGGATGCCTCGTGTGTAAGGGAACTGCCCAGGAAATGAAAGATCGAGATCTACGTCAAGACGAGCAACGTCGGCTTGAGTGTAAAGCCGGTTCACCTCCTCTAGAGAGACGGTTTGAAAGCTTAGCTTACGCTCGGTCAGACGCTCAGATGAGGCTTTCAGAGCCTTTTTTTCGCTGGCTTGCTCGCCATGCTTTTCGAAAGACGCTTCTTTGATCTCCAGCATTTTCGCATTCATTATTAGTAGATGTATGTTTGCGTGTCAATCAA
>QHXE01000505.1 GCA_003222835.1 Acidobacteriota bacterium
AAGCACGTTTGTATGTCAACCAATTGAGCGAGGCCGCGAGGGCGCTCGTCGCGAGCAAAGCGCCGATGGACCACCACGCGCCAAGGGGATCGATGAACGGACCACGCAGCGCGATCAGCACCACCAGCGCGGCGACGATTGTCGCGGATAGTTCACTGTCCCACTGCCAATCGTCAGCGAAGGTCAGGCCAATTCGCAAGCAGAATCGCGCAATTGTTCGATTTTTCGGCAAGTCTCTGGCGAGCAATAGAAGCCATGCGATCAAAATGTACCCGCCCAGAAGCACGTGCAGTCCCGCCCATCGGGCGACTCCGAAGCGGGCCACACCGAAAGCCGCCAGCGATCCCGCCGCGAGCAAAGACACGGAAAGAGTCGTAACGCTGATCGGCCTTCGGAAAACTTTGTCAAAAGCAATCACCACTGCGATCGTTATAAACAATGCGAGCCAACCGCTAAAACTTCCCGCCGCGAAAGTCGCTCGACCGGCGCGGTAAGGAAGCGCAATCAAATGCAGCGCCACCGGGACGATCAAGAGGGCGACAAGATAAATCGCGATTAACTTCTGAATCCGCAGCAGGAGCCTTTCCTTGCGTGCGGTAACTCCCTCTCCCTTTGGGAGAGGGCTGGGGAGAGGGGCGTAGCTAAGGGGCGATGAACGGACCTTCTCTCTTCTAATGTTTTCGGGTCCGCTGAGGTGAGAAGAGTCGGTATTAGTTTTGGGGTTTATCGCTAGGCCCTCACCCCGACCACCTCCCATGGGGAGAGGGGGAAAAGATTCAAGGGAATCGAATGAATGCATCCACCAATTGCGAGTAGCCATCCAGACTAACGCCACGCTCGCCGCGGCAATCGCGTTCAATTGCAGTGAGTTTGCCAGGACCGTTCGGGTCATCAAGCCGTTGTGCGCGGCGATTGAAATCAGGTGGACGACTGCAACCGTGCCGTTGACAACCAGACCAGCGGCGAAGGCAAACGTGGGCGAGCGCTCGTGCACCGCATGAATTGCCAAAGCCGCAGCCGCGAAGGTCAATGGGAAGCCATACAGCGCAACGGCGCCCATCGTGAAAAAGACTCCGGCTTGCGGGCCACGCGCGGGAACGTAATCGATGTCGTCGACAACCACGGACAGCGTCAGTAAGAACAGCGGCACAAGGGTGATGAAAAGCAAGACGGCACGAATCATTGCGGCCTGTCCACTTTGCCCACCTGGTCCATTTCGTCCACGCTGCGGGAATCTCCAGAACGCAACCGAAACGACGAGCAGAAAAATCGCTACAGACCAACGCATTGCCGAGGCCGTTGCAAACTGTGGTTCAAATCTTCCAGCTAGGAGCGGACAGACGCTCCAGATAATTATCAGCGAGCCCAACGCGAACGTGCCGCGACGATGCTCCCATAAATTTCCAACCATCACGGCCAGAAGAATCGCCAGCAGAATCCATGAACCTGTCCCAAAGATGAGGGTGTGGGGGAAACCTGCAAGGTCGAATGTAATTGGAGTTCGCGCGGCATTTGTCAGTTCCTTGCTGATCCCGGTCAGCGCGCCAAACATCGCCAGTGTTGCAAACCCGATCACCAATGCGCCGGCCAAAAGATGATCGAACGCGATCGGAAGACTTAGACTTTGCTTGAACGGTTCGAGCCAATTGCTGCGCTTAACTTTGCCGATTTCGGAGTTAGCTTCACTCGCTCGTTCCAGTGTGCCGCGCGCGATGATTCTGATCGCGATCCATCCCAGGCAAATCAGTCCGAGCACACTGCCCTGAATCTGCAAAGCCCACGGATGCAGCCAAGCGTTCGACTGATAGGCGTACCATTCAAAGGTTTGCAGGAAAGATTTAGTAGAAAGCAGAGCACCGAGAACGATTGTCATCTGAAGTGCGGTGAAGAAAATGGTTGCCCGATCGAGGACAAGCAGGCCCAGCCAGATCGCGGCCAGCCAGAACGCACGCGTGGCGAGCAAAGACGCCGGCTCAAATCCTTTTGAGGCTATTTCTATCAGGAGAAAGAACGTCGCGAGAACTGAGGCCACAACCGCGCACCTTTGCAGCGGCCACCGGAACAAACGCTCGAAATCCAACTTGCCATAGCGCGTGGCCAGGAGCGCACCCACGGTCGCGGCAGCGGCAAAGAGCAACAAGCTCGCCTGCCAGGGAAAGCGCACAGAGAGCAGCGACACGCTCGTTTGCGCGCCGGCTAAAAACAATAACGTAGCTGCGATCCAGGTAAAGGCGACGAACTTTTCACGCCATGCAAACCAGAAAGCGCCGGCTGCATACAGGACGAGAATGAAACAAACGCGATGTGGATCGCCAGCGAATCCAACACCATGGACAGTGACTAACAGCAAGCTGACAATGGCAACACCACAAGCTGCGAAAAGATACGAAAACGCATCACGCTTCCGTCCCTTTCTTCTCAACCATTCGTTCGTCAGCGCCAACAGGATGAATGGAACAACCAAAATTTTTCCTGTGCTCACGCTGTTGGTAACTTTCAGCAACGAAGTAACCCGCAAATTTTGCCACGGCACATGGCCTGCGATTACTTGAGCAGCAACGACATAAGCGAGCGTCAGAGAACCGGCGGCGAAGACATGGGCCGGCGGTAAATCAAGATAGATCGCGACCGCCGTGAACACAGCAAAGTTGAGCAGCGCCGCCGGCACCACGCTCGCGGGGTTGGGCCAGGCCAGAATCATTCCCGCGAGCACGATCGACATTCCCAAAATTGCGATGCTTGTGCCGACCATCCGGGCGATCGCCAATTCCTTTTGCTTAACTTTGCGCCAAAGCAACGCCCCGCAAGCCAACATAGGCGTCCCGCCTAAAGTCAGCAGTGGCGCCAGATGCACCATCGACACTCCTACTGGCCCTGCTCGATAAAGCAAGAGTCCGAATGGAAGCGCGGCGGCGAAAGTGCTCGCTCCGAGCGTGATAAGGATTTCGTTCGTCTCGCCTTCATCAATCTCTTCGTCAGCCAAAGCCCGCCGCAGCATCCACGCGATCGCTACTGCGTAGCAAACGATCGGAAAGGCTCCGAGCGCGAACAACAATCCGGGTGAATTATCGGGCGCGGCGAAATGGCGAATCAGCAGTTGGCCCGTTGACGAGAAGAGCACACCGGCTGCGAGCAAATGCGGCCATGATGACGTGATTACGCGGCCCGCAAAATAGACCAGGCAAAGAAAGATCGCCGGCGCGAGTAGTTCACAGCCAATCATCAGCACGCTCGAGGGAGCCGTGCTTCCGGAAACGGCGGCGATTGCCAGAAAATTGAGCGGCACCAGCAGCGTTGCGATCGTCAGGATACCGCGGCTGGTCGTCGGCAATTTCCAACGGTGCTCAGTGTAAAAGCCCACGCCGAATAAAGCCGCGGTTACCGTTGTGAAGATCAAAAACTTCAGCACCGGAACGCGCGAAATCTGCGCCCACAAACTAATGACCAAAGCTGTCGAGCAGCCCACGATCAAAATCCCGCCGACGATTTCGCCCCAACGAATATTGCTCTGCTCCATGAACGACGCAAGCACTTCGGCGAATGGTTTGCGCGGCGGCTTTAATACGGGCGCGGAATGGACGTGTTCGTTTGAATCTTTCGCCCAAGCGCCAAACTGTGGCGTGCTTCCAGCGGGCGATGACGCCTCAGGAGCGGTGGGAATTGCGAATGGGGACGGTCGGGCTTTCTCCTTTTCGCCAGGTTCTGGCCGCGCGACATCCTGTTTGATTGGTGGCGCAACTCGCGGGGTCCGGGGAGCGCTGACGTCAGGTGTAAACAGCGACGGTTGTTTCGCAGCTCCCGGACGGCCCTGGGGAAAGAGTTGTTGTTCGCGCTCACTGTCTATCTTTGTTTTGAGTACGCGAAGATTGACTCCGTCCAATGCTCCAGCCTTGTGCAGACGTTCCAACTGACGAAGAGTGCTATCCAGTTCGCGAAGTTGTGCTTCCTGTGCCGGAGTCAAACGAATCGCTCCGCATCGGCCGCAGTACTTCATTTGGATATCAATAGGGGAGCAACATTTAACACACGGCCGTGGTGCTTGCGGACTTGGCGCAGGCGTGATCGAGATTGAGCTGGCTGTGCCCGATAGTTGTCGAAAGAACCACGCCAGTGCCATCCATATTCCGTGGCCGATGAGCGTGATGCTCACGAGCAAGATCGAAAGGATGACAAGCAAAGGAATCAGAAATTCCATGAAAGTTAGTTAGGTCGGAAGCGCCGTGCTAGGTAAAGCGCAGATTTCATGAAGAGAAAAACGTTTCGAGCGTCGCAAACGTTCGCCGTCCATGGGACACTTATGGTTCTGTCACAATGCCGGCGAAACTATACTCCAGCCGGTGTCAGTACCGCGAGCGACCGGGTAGGCAGGCGTCCCGCCTGCTGATGTAGTGTGCTAACCAGTAGTGTATGAAGCAGGCGGGACGCCTGCGTATCCGGTCGCTGCCTCTCGCGGTACTGACCCCGGCTGGAATCTTGCTATTATGAGGGTCAACGAAAAGACGATGAACCTGTACCAAGAATTTCAATGGCGCGACATGCTTTATGAAGCAACGCCGGACCTGCGCGAGGTGCTCGCGAATGAGAAGTTGACCGCGTACATTGGCTTCGATCCTTCGGCGGCGAGTCTGCATGTTGGATCGCTTTTGCCGGTGATGGGTCTGGCGCGGCTGCAGAGATTCGGGCACACGCCGATTGCGATTGCCGGTGGCGGCACGGGTTTGATTGGCGATCCCAGCGGGAAGACGAAGGAGCGACAGCTATTAACTCATGAGCAGGTCGAAGCGAATCTCGAAGGAATCAAAGAACAACTGAGTCGCTTTCTTGATTTCAACGCGACAAACAATCCGGCGCGTATCGTCAACAACGCAGAGTGGCTAGCCCCTATTACGATGATGGAGTTTCTGCGCGACGTTGGGAAACACTTCACCGTCAACAATCTAATCGGCAAAGAAGCAATCAGCCGGCGCCTGGAATCTGACGAAGGAATATCATTCACTGAATTCAGCTATCCATTGCTGCAAGCCTACGATTACCTGGTCCTCTATGATCGTCATCGATGCACTCTGCAAATGGGCGGCAGCGATCAGTGGGGTAACATCCTCGCCGGAATCGATCTCATTCGTAGGCTACGAAGCGCGCGAGCGCATGGCCTCGTGTTTCCGCTCGTCATGACTGCATCCGGCGTGAAATTCGGCAAGACCGAAGCGGGCGCCGTTTGGTTGGATCCGAAACTAACTTCGCCTTATCGCTTCTACCAATTCTGGCTGAATACCGACGATCGCGATGTGATCGTATACCTGAAATTCTTCACGTGGCTGTCCCAGGAAGAGATTGCCGAATTTGAGGAGAGCGTGCGCGCCGAGCCGGAGAAACGAACCGCGCAGAAAGAATTAGCGCGGCATGTAACCGCGATGGTGCATGGAGAGTCAGAAATCGAGAAGGCTTTGCGCGCATCAGAGGTTCTATTTGGTAAAGAGATCAGCGGTCTGAGCGTCGACGACATTCTGGACATCTTCACCGACGTACCTTCAACTGAATTGGATAGATCGAAACTCGATGGATTGACTCTTGGCGATGCGCTGGTGCTTTCTGGCTTGGCGCCTTCAAAAGGAGAAGCCAAGCGTTTGGTCCAGGGTGGCGGTGTTGCGGTAAATAACGTACGGTCGGATGACGTACGCAAGACGATTTCATCTTCCGACTTCATTGAAGGCCGTGTTCTCGTCTTGCGAAAGGGCGCGAGGCATTATCATCTAATTAGAATTAATGAAGGATAGTGTGCTTCTGAGAAAGTCTTTCCCTAGCCCAGGCGTTCACGCCTGGGACTTCGAGACGCGATTGGTTCGCTAGCCTCCTTCAGTGAGGGGGGCTCGGATTAATTGCCAGCACTGCCTGAAGGCATTAGTTAAAGCCCCATAAATGGGGCTCAAGAAATATCCTCCACTTAACTTACCCAGGCGCAGGCGTGAACGCCTGGGCTAGGGAAAGGTCGTGTACCACGACTGCTACCTACCTAACGCATCACGCCTGCAAGACTCTTTCAGCAACTTGGTAGCGGCGGCCGCCTCGTCTGAATAGACGGAGGCAAATGTGTTACCAAGTCCGCAACCTTTACGCGTTCCTGCTCCCAGGTGTCTCGGTCACGCACCGTGACGGCTTCGTCTTCAAGCGACTGATGATCGACGGTGACGCAGAAGGGTGTTCCGATTTCGTCCTGCCGCGCATATAGCTTGCCGATGCCGCCGGTGTCGTCGTAAACGGCACGCACCAACGGTTGCAGCGAGCGCTTGATGGCTTTGGCCATGCCGACGATCTCGGGTTTGTTCTTCGCCAGCGGCAGCACGGCGACTTTGATCGGCGACATTGAGGGATGAAGTCTTAGAATGACGCGCGTCTCGCCTTTTTCATTTGTCCTCTCTGAGTAGGCATCCATCAGCAGAGCGAGCACGGTGCGATTGACGCCGGCTGCCGGCTCGATGACGTAAGGATAGAAGCGCTGCTTGGTCTGTTCGTCGAAGTAAGAGAGGTCTTCGGTCGAATCAGGATTGAGTCGCTTCCCTTCCGCGTCTTCCGGTTTCTTTGAATGCGTCTTGAGATCGAAGTCGGTGCGATTCGCAATGCCCATCAACTCGTCCCAATGACGTTCTTCCTCTTCACGTTCGGGGGGTTCTCTTTCGAGATGCCAATGCCCTGAAACCATTGATGACAAGCATCGATCCATTCCTGATGTGCCTGTTCGTCCTCGCCCGGTCGCACAAAGTATTCCATCTCCATCTGCTCGAACTCGCGCGTACGAAAAATGAAATTGCCGGGCGTGACTTCGTTGCGAAACGATTTGCCGATTTGCGCAACGCCAAACGGAAGCTTGCGCCGGCTGGTGTTCAGGATGTTGAGAAAGTTTATGAAGATGCCCTGCGCGGTTTCGGGACGGAGATAGACGAGCGCCTCAGGATCGTCTTCTGCTGTCGCGCCGACGTGGGTGCCAAACATGAGATTGAAAGCGCGTATTTCAGTCCAGTTCGTTTTTCCGCAAGTGGGACACTTTACTTTGAGTAAAGTAGCATCGCGCGGAATTGGTAGCACACGTATGCCGTCCGTGCGCTTCGCAGTCTCTTCCTGCGCCCAGTCGTTCAATAGCTTGTCCGCGCGGAAACGACTCTTGCATTCTCGACAATCAACTAGCGGATCGGTGAACGTATCTTCATGCCCCGAATATTTCCAAACTAAACGCCTGACGCACGTTGTTCGCGAGTTCGACTCCGAGCGGCCCATAATCCCAAGCGCTGCCCAAGCCTCCATAGATTTCAGACGAGGGATAGACGAAGCCGCGACGCTTTGAGAGCGAGACTATTGTATCGATGTTTGGTGCAGACACTGATCCTGAATGGTAAATCGCGTATCGTAAATAGAAGAACTGGAAGAAGCGAGTGTAGCAGTCCGAACTAATAAATTAAAAGACGCAGCACTGGGAGCGTGGGCGTTCCGCCCGCATTGACCGCGAAAGGATGACCGTTAGTAAGGACTCGAAAGACCAAAAAGGTTTGCGGGCGGGACGCCCGCGCTCCCAGTAAAAAAAGCGCGGCCGACTCAAACGAATCGACCGCGCTGTTCCGCCCCCCTATGCTCGTTTAGTGATTTGAATTTCGGCGCCTCTTGAAAAGGCTTTCGGGCTGCTGATAAGTCCTGCGAGGCTCCCCCTAGCCTCAGTCAGGCCTCTTATCAGCAGCCCTGCCTTTTTGCTCTCGACTGTTTTTGGCGACCCCGTTCCCCCGAAAGAGCCGCCCTTGCTCAGATGAGAAGTGCCTCCCCCAAAGCGCCCCCCCAACTTCAGCCGCAGAGCCTGACCCGATTAACTACCCTCTGCCTTTTTTGTCGAGCGGAGCTTGAGCAACGTGTGTGCCAAGGGTCGTCTCTCTCAATAACGGGAGCCGAGGTTCGCGATTCTTTGAGCAAAATTGACAGTCACACTCTGGCGAGTGAGGCAAAGCATCGCGCTGACCTTCGAACGCCGCAAGAAGTTTGTAATTCTTCAATACAGGAGAACGATTCGTCTGCACTAAAACCACTCGGAGTCGTTAC
>QHXE01000506.1 GCA_003222835.1 Acidobacteriota bacterium
AGACCACGCATAAGGACGGTCGACGACGAACCTTGATGAATCGCGGATTTCGGATTGCGAATTGCGGATTTCAGAGATGGGAAAAATAAATCAGCATTGGGATTTTCGGAGCGCGGCTGGCGTTCATGACAATCCGCAATCCGCAATCCGCAATCCGAAATCGGAGGCGGGCTATGCGCTCGTCTCGCTGCTGGTGTTCATGAGCCTGCTGACCCTATTTGCGCTCACCGCGGCGCCCCAAGTGCAACAACAAGCTCAGCGCGAACGCGAGAAAGAGGCCATCTTTCGCGGCCAACAGGTAGCCGACGCGATCGGTTCCTACTATCGGTTTAAGGGAGCGCAAGGCGTTAATTCTCTGCCGACCAGTATCGATCAATTGCTGGAAGGAATTCCGCGTGGCACAAAGAAGTTACAGATTCTGCGGCCGGAAGCAGCGCACGATCCGCTTTCAAATTCCGGAGAGTGGAGACTAATCAACCCCACCTCCCAAGACTTTGCACGGTATATTAGCGCCCTGACTACTTACGTCGGGGGCGCGCCTCCACCGCCGAGTAGAGAATTCGGCGCGCTGGCTAATTTGATCCCGCGCGTAACGGACGTGCTGGATACCAAATCATCCAGCACTGCTCCGGGAGGCGAAGATAGCTCAGACAATTCTTCCGGACCTTTCCTCGGAGTCTCCAGCCGCAGCCGGCGCAACTCGGTGATAACCTTTTACGGCATCGATCGTCATGACGAATGGATCTTCACGCCACTCTTTAGATGAGAGTGTTGTCGCTTCGCTCATCTCTCTTCGCTTTCATCAATCATCATCGCGACGCCTCGTAGAATTGTTTGCGTCACCTGGATCATTCTCTGAAATCGAGTGACGAGCGTCACGCGATCAATCCTTCTGACAATCAATTTTGATCGTGCGAGCCGCATGCGAACTCGCACGCGCGCGAAAACTTTTTTCACCTAATCAGTAATAAGTTATTGACAAGGATCGAAATTAAGTTTATATAGCAAGATGTTGTGCGCCGTTTTCTCTAGACCACAAGAGCTACATGAACGCAGTATCTTGTGGTCATAACCTGAAAACCAGAAAGAAGGAGAACGATATGGCAACTAAGAAGAAGGCCGCTAAGAAAAAAGCTGGCGGTAAAAAGAAGGCAGCGAAGAAGAGATAGCTCGTTCACCCAAGGGGGCAACTCCAACAACCAACAACTGGCGTACACAATCAAAAGGAACGGCGATGCCGAAAGCGCGCCGTTCCCATTTTTTTTGGTTCAGATGAGAATTGATGATCGTCGTGAACGCAGACTCTCAATTATTCTCATCGTCAATTCAATTATGTGAGAACCTAAACCCGGGAGGATTGTGTGGTGCGCGAATCTGACGAAAGACCATGGGGCCGCTACGAAGTGTTGGAAGAGAGGCCCGGCTTTAAAGTAAAAGTGTTGGAGGTTAGGCCCGGCTCGCGACTCAGCTTGCAGCGCCATGCGCATCGCGGCGAACATTGGGTCGTGGTCGAAGGCGTTGCGGATGTGGTTTGTGGAGAAAATCAATTGCAACTGCGCCGCGGCGAGCACATTCACATTCCGCCACAAACTAATCATCGCCTCGGTAACAGCACAAACGCACCGCTGGCCATTATTGAAGTCCAACTTGGCGATTACCTCGGGGAGGACGACATTGTCCGCCTCGATGACGACTATGAGCGAATCGCTTAATCTTGACTCTTAGCCCGTCTGGGGCGCGCGAATGGATCACGCAAGCGACAAACCTTCATGCTCAACGTGGCGCTCGTCGAACCTGAGATTCCGCAGAATACCGGAAATATCGCGCGGCTTTGCGCTGCCACCATGACGCCGCTGCACATCGTCGGCGTCACCGGTTTTCGTCTCGACGATCGAGCGGTGCGGCGGGCTGGATTGGATTATTGGGACGAGGTCGCTCTTCATCGCCATCGCGACCTTACAGCCTTGTATGCTTTTTTGCCGCAGGCGCGCTTTCTTTACTTCTCCACCAAGGCAACTCAACCGTATCATCAATACTTTTTCAATCAGGACGATTGTTTGGTGTTTGGTTCGGAGACGCGGGGCTTGCCGGAGGATCTACTGCGGAATAATGCGGAACGATCTTTGACCATTCCAATGCTTAATCCAAAAGTTCGAAGTCTTAATCTCGCTAACGCGGTAGCAATCGTGCTCTATGAAGCTCTCCGCCAGATTGAGGAGCGCAAACGCTAGCTTAATTTGCAATTTTCAGTTTGGGGTTCCGCGATATCATCATCCTCGTCTTGGTAGACATCGTAGCCGGTCGCATCATCATAATAATAACTACCAACCGGCCGAACGCTCTCGTCCTTGTCTGGTTCGTCTTTTGCAGACTCTATTTCTTCCCGCTCATCGTTTTGGGAATCAAGCATTGTGATCAATTATACCTCTCGATTTCCGTGGGCTTGAAGCTTCCCAGAATCTATCCGATCACCGACACGCGGCTCTCAGGATTGTCGCATGCCGAACAGGTGAAGCGTCTGATTGCCGGTGGCGCAACACTCATTCAGCTTCGCGATAAGCACGCAGCACCGCGCGAATTCTATCATCAGGCTGCCGACGCCCTGAATATCGCGCGGGATCACGGTGTCAAACTGATCGTCAATGATCGGGTGGACATTGCCCTCGCTCTGGGAGTTGACGGCGTCCACCTGGGCCAAACAGACATGCCCGTCGAAGCTGCTCGCGAACTGCTCGGACAAACTGCCGTCATTGGCATTTCAACTCACAATCTCGCGCAGGCACAACTCGCGACTCGCTGGCCCGTAGATTACATCGCGTTCGGACCAATCTTCGGGACCTCAACCAAAGCGAAACCCGACCCAACCGTCGGACTCAGTACATTGAACGAAGTTCGATTAATTGTTGGCTCCTTGCCTTTAGTGGCTATCGGAGGAATCGATTTCGCGAACGCTCACAATACGCTAGAAGCCGGTGCGGATGCCGTGGCAATCATTTCGGCCCTCGTTGCAGAGCCGACTCAAATCCAGGAAAACACTCGCAGAATGCTGTTGTTGGCAACGAACTCATAGTGGCCCAATCTGTCTCCGCGCTAAGTGAGTGCCACCTGCATCAGCGGGCGGTTGATCTCACCGAGAGCCCCGTCAACTCTCACGTATCAACCGCCCGCTACAGACCGTTATGATTTTCTTGACAGTCTCGCAATCCCGTTCTTATCATCGCGGGCTGACTTATTCACTTTGAGCGAGTAAGATTCTAAAGAATGTTTGGCACAAGCATCGGTCGGGCTGGACAGCGAATCATCGATGCGATGGTTCGTTGGCTAGCGCGAGGTCATATTAATCCGAACATTCTGACGTTTATCGGCGTAGCCATAAACGTCGGATCGGGTTTGTTGTTTGGCTTTGGAAAGTTTTTCTGGGCTGGCATCATTCTGATCGTCGCGAACCTGTTCGACATGCTCGACGGCCAGGTCGCGCGGCTATCGGGCCGGGTGACGAGCTATGGCGGCTTTCTTGATTCGTCGCTCGACCGCTTGTCGGACATGGTGGTGTTCGTAGGCCTGATGGTCTTCTATGCGCGCGATACAGAATTTCATTCGACCCTCAATGTCTTTCTCGCCGGCGCCGGCATGATGGGCTCCGTAATGGTCAGTTACGCGAGCGCGCGCGCCGAGAGCCTGATTCCGAAATGCGACGTTGGTTTTCTGCGACGGCCGGAACGAGTCGTGCTTTTTATTATCGGCGCGGTTTCGACACGTCCCAGTTCGCATAACTTTTTTGCCAACCGCATGCCGGCGGTTTTATGGGTCTTGGCTGTCGGATCTTATTGGACGTTCGCGCATCGCATGTATCACACGTGGATCGAGTTGAACCGGACGAAGTCCGCGGAAGAATTGAGGGCGGAAGCGGCACAACAGATTTCTCAGGCGCCTGATTTGCGGCGCGAGCCGACGTTGGCTCACAAGCCGAGTTAACGTAATCGGCGAAAAAGCCCGACTAACTCGGTACTCTGAACGCCGATCACCGCGGGGCCAGTTTTATTGACATCGAATCTTTACATCATAACTCTTGACGAACCGGGCTTCACGGTTCTAACTTAGTCCCGCTCGTTTATTTCCAGAGGGTAACCAAATCTTGATCATCTGCCCCGCTTGTGGCTCGAGTGTCGAAGGCGATCTTCGCCAAGGTTGTTCGTCATGCGGCGCGCGCGCCGTCGGACCACCGCTCGCCCGTCCGGAGCACGAGCTACCTTCTTACGGACGAGCCAGCATTGCGTTCGCAAGTGGCGTCATTATGTCGGTTGGATTTCTGTTTGCGACGACCGCGGCGTTGGTTGAGAACAACAGCCTTTCGCTTCGCTTCTGGACGCTCCGGTTTTGGACTGTCGTTGCCGCTGGCGAAACTGCGGCGTGGCGATTGAAATGGATGGCGCTTCCAGTCGCGATCGCAGTCCTATGGAGTGGCGCGCGCATCACTCGAAGTATCAAGACGGATCCGAACAAGTTTATTGGATTGCGCGCAGCGCGGATCGGATTTACCAACGCAGCCGTGGTCACGACCCTATTTGCAACTCTGATTGGCATTACGGTTCCCGCGAGACTTCGCCAACGCCGGTATGGAATCGAGGCCAAATTGTACGCGCGAGGACGAACGCTCAGTCGAGCGCTGTTGGAGTATCGCGAGCTGCACGGGACAGTTCCGCCACAGGAAGAACTCGTTAAGGAGTTGCGTACCTTGCCCGATCCGGACGGATCGATTGCCGAAGCGTTGCGCGATCTCGATCCGAGCGGATATCAGCCCGGCGCGGTACTCGCGTCAGCAACGAAGGCTAAACCGACGGCTCTGCGTGGGGGCGCAATACGCAACGCGAGCGTCAATACTACCGCCGGCTCAGCCGGGGATCACGGCATCGCTTTCACGAATTATGACTGGCGGCTGCCCGGTGAAGATAAGATTCTCAATACTGATGACGACCTTATTATCCGCGATGGTCTCGTCATGACCGTTGCTGATTTCCAAACCTATTTCGCCACCCGCTCCAGCGCGCCCTAAAGCTTTATGTCTTTTCTGGCTCGTTTCCGCCGCAAGCAGAGCAAGGAGGATATTGAAATTGCCCGCCGCGCGTTGCTGTTGCGCTCCGGTCGCATCGGCGAAGCCATGGTGCTGGGCGCGGACGAAGATGGCGATGGCAACCTAATCCTCTCGTATAGCTACACCATCGGGGGAGTCGATTATCAGGCGTTCCAAAAGTTGGACGCCGCGCAATGTCTGCGCGAGAGCGATTACCTTCCCGGCGCCCGAGTCGTACTCAGATACGATCCTCACAGGCCCGCGAACTCCTTAGTGGTCTGACATCAATGTTCCGCAAAATTCTCATAGCGAATCGAGGCGAGATCGCCGTGCGCATCATTCGCGCCTGCCGCGAGCTTCGCATTTCGCCCGTCGCAGTGTTCTCAGAGGTTGACGCCGCGGCGCTCCAGGTGCGTTTGGCTGACGAAGCTTATTGCATTGGCCCGGCTTTATCCCCGCAGAGCTATCTAAACATTAAATCGATCATTTCTGCGGCAAAGCAGTGCGGCGCCGAAGCGATTCATCCCGGCTATGGCTTTCTGGCAGAGAATGCCGAGTTCGCCCGCGCTGTCAAACAAGCCGGTTTGATCTTAATTGGCCCATCACCTGAGGCGATGGAGGTGATGGGTTCGAAGACAAGCGCGCGGCGCGCCGCAATCGAGGCGGGCGTGCCGGTGGTTCCCGGCACTACGGAGCCGCTGCGCGACTATGAAGAGGCACGCGAGACCGCCATTCGATTCGGCTATCCAGTGATGTTGAAGGCGGCGGCCGGCGGTGGTGGCAAAGGCATGCGGCAAGTTGCGGCTGAGAGCGAGCTGAAATCGGCTTTCGATGCGGCTAAGTCAGAGGCTTCGTCGGCATTTGGGAATTCTGATGTCTATCTCGAGAAGGTCGTCGATCGTCCACGCCACATTGAGATTCAAATCTTTGCCGACACGCACGGCAATTTTGTGCACCTCGGTGAGCGCGAGTGTTCGATTCAGCGGCGGCATCAGAAAGTGATCGAAGAATGTCCTTCGCCAGTTAATGATCCGTATCTTCGCGAACGAATGGGCGAGGCTGCAATCAAAATCGCGAGAGCCGTGGACTATGCCGGCGCCGGCACGGTCGAGTTTCTCTTCTCGGACGGAACTGGTTACCGGCATCGATCTCGTGCGCGAGCAAATCAACGTCGCCGCTGGTGCTCGGCTCTCATTCAAGCAGGAAGACGTGGGCTGGCGGGGGCACGCGATCGAGTGCCGCGTCTATGCCGAAGATCCAGAGAACAATTTTTTCCCCTCGCCGGGCAGGATTACTCACTTGCGCGTTCCGAGCGGTCCCGGAATTCGCGACGACAGCGGGATCGTCGAAGGCGACGACGTTTCGATCCATTACGATCCGCTGATTTCCAAGCTTGCGGTCTGGGGGCGCACGCGCGCCGAGGCAATCGATCGAATGCGTCGCGCCTTGGACGAGTACGCAATCGGAGGAATCAAGACCACGCTGCCTTTCTTTCGCGAAATCGTGCGCGACGAAGAATTCATCGCCGCCCGTCTCGACACCGGCTTCATTTCACGCTTCAATCAAAGACGAAAGGAGCGCCGGGAGCGCCAGCATGCTGCGGGCGGTTCGCAGGCTTCCAGCCTGCAACAGGACATCGCAATCATCGCCGCCGCCTTATCGTACGCGCGCGCGCAAAGCCAGTTGTCGACCAATCACGCGCCACACGAAGGGAGTAAATGGAAGATCGCCGGGCGAGCCGCAGGATTGAACCGCACCGCATTGAGCAAGAGTTCCAAGCGCCCATGAAATTACGTGCCTCCATCGATGATTATCAAACCGACATTCAAATTCTGGATCACGGCTCGCGTTTGAATGCCGACATTGCAAACCGCCGCTACGAACTCAAGGTTTTAGAATTGGACGGCGGCGATTACTTGTTCATCTACGATGGCGGGGTCTTCGATTGTCGCGTCGAAGGCCGCCCCGAATCCGGAAAGACTATCGACATCATGGTCGGCGCGACGCGTTACGCGGTCGCCCTCACCGATCCGAAAAGCCTGCGCGGTTCGAAGGTGGCGGAGAAACACACACACGAGGCTGCGCATATCGTCGCGCCGATGCCCGGCAAGGTGGCGCGCGTCCTGGTCCAAGTTGGCGAACAAATCGACGCCGGCTCTGGCATCATGGTAGTCGAAGCTATGAAGATGCAGAACGAATTGAAATCACCCAAAGCAGGAGTCGTTGTGGCGTTGAATGTTCAGACGGGAGCGACTGTAAACGCGGGCGATGTGCTGGCGGTAGTAGAATAAGAAATGCATTTGTCATTGCCTGCCTCGGCGAAGATCCTGCTGCCGGGTTTCGCTCCTAACGGAGCGAGATCTTTGGGCCGGCGCTCGTAGGTATAAACATCCCGCTCCTCTGGAGCGAAAACGAATTCAACTGTTGCACTTGTTGAATTCACCATTTGACATTTTTCGTATGACACCTATGCCCGCGATTCTTCGAGCGTCACACGTAGACAAATGTTGTGGTCATGCTGATTGTGCTTCTTATGATTACAGAGGTGGGTAAACCCGAAATAAAAAATGTCAAATGACAAATGGAAAGTAAATGAAAGCGATGTCTAAGTCTGAATTCATTAAAGACTCTTCACTCCGGGTGCTCCTCTGGGATCTCGACGGCACGCTGGTGCGCGGCGCGCGCTATGGAATATTCAAGGACTACACAGTTCCCATGCTTGAATCTGTGTTCGGCACGGCTGGGTGCTTGCACGAGATGATCGTCTCAGGCATGACGGATTTGCAGATCGTCGAAGAAGCTCTGCGCGGCGAAGGCATCACGCGCGAACAGATCAGCGCGCGCAAAGACGAGCTTCAGAGTTGCTACATCGCAGAGATGAAGCGAGCGACCGGAAACGGCGCGCACGTCATCGAAGCCATGCCCGGCGCGCGAGAAGTCTTGCAGCGAGTCCAAAAACATCCGCGCTACGCTTCGGCATTGCTTACCGGCAACATAAAGCCCGCCGCATATCTCAAGCTGGAAATCACCGGTCTATCGGAATTCTTTCAATTACCGGGCGCATTTGGCGATGAATCCTTCGATCGTCGCGACCTTCCCGCGATTGCCGCGCAGAGAATCAACGAACATCTCGGCGCGAATCTTCATCCCGAACAATTCATCGTGATTGGGGACACGCCGAATGACATCGCTTGCGCACGGCACTTCGGCGCGCGCGTCGTGGCGGTCGCAACTGGCCGTATTCATTCCGAGGCCGATCTTCGCGCGCATAATCCCGACGTGCTGCTACACAATTTAGTTGACTCTGAACTCGTGATGAAGACGCTGGATGACTTGTAAGCTTGATCGTCGCGTCTGTCAGGCGGGACTAGGGCTATCAATGAAATCTGAATTCCCAAATCAATTTGGACTACGCCTCCCAATCTCCATCTGTGCTCAATCCTTCTCTCGATCCATCAGCCGGGAGTCTCACGAGCGCCAGACGTTCGACGACGCGGCCGTTCAAGAGATGTTCTTCGATAATCTCAGGAACGTCTGTGGCGCGAACCTGTGCGTACCAAACGCCGTCCGGATAAATCATCACCGCAGCCCCAATCGCGCAGAAACCCACCGAAGCGCATTCGGTCAACACCACGCTTCCTTTCGGATTTTTACCTTTCGCTTCTCTGCCAAACAGAATTCCGTGCGCTTTCAACTCACGCTCGAACGCTTCCTTTACTTCGGCGCTGTCTCGCGCGGAGCAGGACTTGCCGGTGCAGACGAAAACATGATGACGGATTGGCGCTGAGATCACCGGCGCCAGCGCCTGTAATTGATCAACGTCTTCGATAAATACCGGTTCGGGCATGCATTCTATGCTATCACGATCCGGATTGATCGATTAGTAATGGCCATATCGTTGACAGTCTTTGCTCGCCATTGAATTCATTGTAAGATGAATGCCAACGGGCGACCGCTTGACTGACCGCAGCAAGCTCCAGACGGTCTTCGATGCGGGCGCCTGATTTCTTAAGAGAATGCAGACTTTTCGCAAAACGCCGCAACAGGATTCGAACGGACTGATAATTCATGTCTCGTCGTTTAACGATCGTTCGACTGAGGTCGTCACGAGCGACCGTATTCGCGTTGGCACTACGGACGACTGTGAAGTCAAGATTCGTTTGTCACAGGACCCGGCGACTCCGACTAACGGCCCGGCGATTGAACTGGTTCGCTCAAATGGCATCTACCGGATTGAAAGCTTCAATCCGAGTTTGGAAGTAAAACTCAACGGACGTCCAATTAAAGCCAACAAGGGACTCTATGACGGAGATGAAATCTGGATTGGTCCTTCGGGCCCGTCGATTCACTTCTTTCCGATCGAGTCGACGGCGGCGCTCGTGCCCGGGCGTCGCGACGGCGCGCACGTTGCGCCTTTCATCGAACAAGCGGCCATGGAAGCGTCCGCGACAGCGCGTCGTGATGACGCCAAGATCTTCCTGCGCGAATTTACCCGCGAGCTGATTCGCGAGATCAATCCCAGCACGAAGATCATAACCTTTGCCATCATCATATTCGGCGTCGTTGGCGCCCTCTACATTGGTCTCGCCCAGTTTAATGAAGCCAGGAACAATCGGCGCGTCATCGCTGCGCAACAGGCACAGCTCGTCGCTCAACGAGAGCAGCTTCAACACGCTAACGATCAATTGACCGAGGTGGTGAAGTCCAACAAGCAGGTGCTCAACACCCTCTCGCTGGGCGAGATGTTGCGCGTCAACTATGGCGGCGGCGTTTGCCTGGTTTCCGGTTCTTTCATGTTCGTCGAACAAGGTACCGGCCGGCCGTTGCGTTATCCGGAAACGCAGACCAACGAATCCGGAGAGACCATTCAGAATGGAAACGAATCCGCAACGCTGACGCCCGAAGGCAATGGAGCCATCGCGGAATTTGAGTTTGTGGGCACAGGTTTTCACGTCGGCGACGGTTACGTATTGACAAATCGGCATGTGACCCAGCCGTGGCTCGCAGACGAGCGCGCGCGGAGCCTGGGCAGCACCGTCAAGGGCCAGCCACGGTTGAAAAAGTTGGTGGCTTTCTTTCCCGGCATGAAGCAAGCGCTGGTCCTGAAATACAAACAGGCGGCGCAACCGGACGACCTCGCTGTTTGCACGATTGAACCGAAGGAGGGATTGCCAAAAATTCCGGTCCTGCCGGTAGAAAAAGACGCTGACTCCGCAGCAATCGGCAAGATTGTAGTTACGATGGGGTACCCATCCGGTCCCGATCGCCTGCTAGCGCTGCTGGATGAAGGCGAAGCTCGTTCGATCCAACAGCGTTACGGATCGGTTGACGGGCAACTTGGATATCTCGCGGAAAAGAAACTTATTCAACCGTTGACGACGCAAGGGAACATCACAGATCTCCAGGCGCGAAAGGTTGTTTATGACGCCCGCACGGGAGAAGGCGGCTCGGGTGGACCGCTGTTCGGACCTTCGGGTCGCGTGATCGGAATTACTTACGCGATTTTTACCGAGAACACAGCGTCAAACTTTGCGGTGCCGATTCGGTACGCGATTACTTTGCTGGAAAAAGCAGGATGGACTGGGCCGGCGAATTTAGAGACGGAGCAGAAAGAAACCGCCAGCGCGATTCAAGGTAATAATCGGTAAGCGCTCGAGCTATAGACGAGGTCCACCCAACCATCGACCTTCACGAACATCTGAGTGCGAAAAGCAAGATAGGGCGATGCTCGTGACAATCGACTTTCTTTCATAGCCGTGACGGGCATTAGATGCATAAACTTTCCCTGGCCCAGGCGTTTGCGCCTGGGGATTCTTGGCTTGGCTGTGGATTTCTCTGTGTCCTCTGTGGTGGATAGTCGTTTGTCCAGTCGAGACCCAGTTTGAGTACGACTGAAAAACACTTCAACGATCAGTCGCGGGAATCGACCGATTCCCACGCCGGGGCGAAGTCTTCGCATGCGACGCGTTCAGTCGCGTGGGCGCAAACGATGGCCTTTGTGCTGGGCGCCTCGTTGCTTGTGTATGTGATTCGCAAGATTGGAGTGCAACCAATCTTTGCGGCGTTGAGCCACGTCGGTTTTGGCTTTTTTCTGGTCGTCGCTTTGAATGGATTGCGCCATGTTCTACGCACCATCGCCATGCGGCTTTCGGTTACTCCGGAACACCGTCGCTTTACTTTCTTACAAGCATTTGCGGCGCGACTCGGCGGCGAGTCGATGAGCTTCTTAACATTCGCCGGCCCCTTGTTGGGCGAAGCGACGAAGGTAGCGCTGCTAAGAAAACGCGTTCCGTTAGTTCATGGCGTGCCTGCGCTGGTTGTCGATAATCTTCTCTATAACCTTTCCGTGGTGCTGGTGATCTTCGGCGGCGCTTGCCTGATGCTCTTTGCTTATCCCGTCCCGCCGGTCGCGCGCGACGTCTTGATCCTAATTGCCTCATTCGCGTTTCTCGGACTAATCGCCGCAGCCATGGCGACGCGTCGCCGCGTCACGTTGCTCACAAACATCATCGACCGCCTGGCACGAAGAGGCCTTCGGCCAAAGTTTCTGCGCACGCGGCGCCATCATATTTATCGGGTAGAACTGACGGTTTATGGTTTCTACAAGCGGCGGCGGGCGGCGTTTTTTTCCATGATCGGCTTGGACTTGACCTCTCATGTGACCAGCGTAATCGAAGTTTATGTCACGCTCAGGTTGCTTGGCTTTATCCCTCAGGTCACCGCCGCTTACATTATCGAATCGCTCACCAAAGTAATTAACTTCGCCTTCGGATTCGTCCCCGGTACCATCGGAGTTTACGAAACCGGCAATGGAATAATTTTGCGCACCCTCGGGTATACCGCCGCCATCGGAGTGGCGCTGGGAATTGTGCGCAAAGCCTCGATTGTCTTCTGGACCATAATCGGACTTTGCATCATCGCTTGGCGTGCATTGCCGAATGCCTGGAATCGCGTGCTTGAACGGAGTCCGCGTTTACAAAAACTTATGGATAGTTTGGTGCTTTCAAATCTTGCTCATCGTCCCGCGCGCACTGCCGTCAGCATTGCCGGCATCGCGCTGGGGGTCTTGCTGGTAGTCTTCACGGTTGGTCTGGCTCACGGCCTTTTGCGCGAGCGGGGCAAGCGCGAAGCGAACATCGGCGCGCAAATCATGGTCAGGCCCTCAGGCACGATTGGGTTCAGCGGCCCGCAGTCATTTACTTTGCCCCTCTCCGACGCAGGGGAAATTTCGCGCCTCGAAGGGGTGCGCATGGCGGTGCCGATTGGCCAGACGCTCGATGCCAGCGATTCAGGTTTTGGCTCGCGCCTGATCGAGGGAATTCCCTACGAACAATACGCGACGCTCAACGGGCTGACGATTAAGGAGGGCCGAGGAATCGAGAGCGGCGACGAAGTGATCGTCGATTCCAAGTGGCAGCAAGAGCGAAGCGTCGCGGTCGGCTCTCTGATCACGATCTTCGAAAGACCTTTTCGACTCGTGGGAATTTACGAGCCTCCCGGTGGCGGCAGGATTAAAGTTCCCCTGACAACCATTCAGGATCAAGTCGGCAGCTCGGATCGCTGCAACACAATTCTGGTGGCCGCGGCCAATCCGTCGCAGCAGGAACAAGTGGCCGCGCGCATCAAAGAACGATTCCCCGACGAGCAGATCATCTTCACGCGTGAGCTGCCTGAGCTTTACCTGTCCAGCGTGCCGGCCCTGAACGTCTTTCTGAGTGTCGTCATCGGCGTCGCCGCCACGATCAGCATGCTGGTAATCCTGCTGGCAATGTACACCACGGTCACCGAGCGCACGCGCCAGATCGGCATCCTGAAATCCATTCATCGGCGTGCTCATGACGTTGCTGGTCCGCTTCTTCATAATGCGCTCGACCACTCTGACTGTCGATGTCGAACCAAAATGGATCGCCATCTCGCTGATCGTCGGCTTAATCGGCGGCTCGATCGGCGCGCTCTACCCAGCGATGCGCGCCGCCCGGCAAGATGCGGTCGACGCTTTGAGCTACGAGTAAGCAGCACAGACTTCAGTCCGTGATTTAATGGACTCATGCTACGCTACGATTGCTCTGAGGTTTCGGAAATGAGCGCCAAGGTTGAAGCCACGATTGAGGATCTTTATCGCGTGCCGGAAAACGGGAAAGCGGAAATTGTTGATGGAGAGCTTGTGCTGATGCCCCCAACTGGAGATATGCCATCGCGCGCCGGATTCGAGATAGCGGTGAGCCTAAGGCGAATGAAGGGCAAGACATCCGGTCGCGCTTACCCGGACAATGCCGGATTCCTGGTCGACTTGCCTAACCGTCGCTCGTTCAGCCCCGACGCTGCGTGGTATACCGGTCCTTCGACCGGAATGAAGTTT
>QHXE01000507.1 GCA_003222835.1 Acidobacteriota bacterium
ACCTAAGCGCGATGCCGTGACTGAACGTCATTCGGCAGGACCACTGACACGACGATGGGCGACGACCGTAAACATCGAAACGTTGTCGCCATTCGAGGTCTGTTGCTGATGGTGGGTGACGACCGCGTCGCGGAAGCCCAGGACGCCGAGGTAGCGCACCATCAGTCGCGGCGAGAACCGCCACCATGTCTGAGAGGTGTCGTTCTTGTTCGGATCGGGGACGAACGCCAGCTCGTCATCGTCAGAAGGCGCCAGGTCGGTAACAATCATCGTCTCGCGTGTGCGGCGGGCCGTGCACTCAAGAGCCAGCCATGGATCGCGCATGTGGAGCAGGATGGCGGCGAAGATGGTAATGTCCACGATTCCTACGGCATCCGGGATGCTATAGGCCGTGCTGTAAACCATCCTAGCGCGCGACTGGAGGGCGCGGTGGCACAGCCAAAACGCGTTATTCATACCGTGCGCGAGCGCCCGCCGCTGCGCGAAGACCGTCGCATTATCGACCGTAGCATACGGCACGATGTCCCACGACTCGCATTCGGAAAGGTCGACGGCGACCACGTTCCCTCCAAGCGATTCGACGTGAAAACAGACGAAGCCGCTCGCGGTTCCCACCTCGAGGACCCGCTTGCCGCGAAAATCAACGCGTCCGAGGTATTCGGAGATCCCGGATCTCAGGTCCCATTCGCCGCGAACGGTTCCTACGCCCGGAATATCGGTAGTGTGATAGAAGTAGCAGTCTGCTAGATCCATCACCACGCGGGGCGTCGCGTAGACATCTTCGTTCACGATGGTTTCCATTACGCGTGATTATCAGCGTGAATGTGGAAAGCTGTCAAAGCCGGCATCCTGGCATTAGCTCAAAGGCGTGCAACGCCGCGGAGACAAGTTGCATTGGCTTTATTCGGGGCTCGCGCGCATAGTTATCGAACCATGTAGCCACCCTATCAACGCTCTTCATGCGAATTCAGCCATCGCTCTCTCCCACGAGTCGACGTATTGTTCCGCTATCGCTTCGGATGAAAAACGCCGCCGAATCTCGCCGCTGCACTGCCTCGCCTTGGCGGTATAAAAAGTCAAATCCTTGCGCCATTTCTCATAGGCCGCCTCGAAGGCATCATGGTCGCCGATTTCCGGAACGACGAGGCCAGCCTGGTACTGTTCGAGGACGAGGCGGATGTCGCCCACATCGGTGGACAGCACCGGCAAGCCCATTGAAAGAGCCTCGAGTAAGACTATCGTAATCGTCTCATAGTGAGAGGTAATAATCAGACCGGAAGCAAGGGAAAGCAAAGGCACCGTGTTTTCGACGAAACTGATGCGACGCAAGTTAGTGAGCTCATTATCCTGGATGAACTTGTCGATCTCAGGAGCAAGTGCTCCGGTACCGCGCATTACAAAGAACGCGTCATCCTGCTTCTGTAACCTTCTCCGCGCCAGCTCCAGGAAATCGAGTGGGCCTTTTTGGCTGTGAAGCCGGCCGCAGAAGAGAAAGACAGGCCGGTCCTTCGGCAGATCGAACTCTCTAATGAAAGCCTTCTGTTCATCGACAGGGCTCGGGGCGCCAAAGCGCTCTGAATCGAAGCAAGGGTATATCGAATCGATCCTTTCAGGATTCATTTTAAAGTCATCGACAAACTTGCTATACACCTTCGAGTTGGTGGCGATGAACCGATCGAACGATTGAATGCCGGGCTGGTCATAGAGCTCAATCCAACCGAATTCGGCGTCCCAAGCCTGGTTGTCTATGATTGGCACGTCATGGAAAATCCTGCGAACGTGCTCGGCGTGATCGCAGAGCCATAACATTCCATTGCAAATCCAGACCGCATCAGGCTCGTAGGCCTCCTTCAGGTCGTTGAGAAAAGCCAGGTAGTAATGAAGATTACCCAATTCCATCAGATCATAAACAGCTTCCGTGAGACCTCTGAGCTGATGATGAAAGCTACCGTGAGATTGGTCGTGCCGGTCCATCGTGATCACCACAAAGTGATAGCGGTCCTTTAACTGCCGCATGACCTCAATGGCGTTTCGCTCTACTCCGCCTATTGCCATTACCATGGGCAACACGAACACAAGTTTCTTTTCCTTTTTGAATTTCGGTATGAACTGCGTTGTCCGGATCTCGCTCGCCGAAGCGTCTGACATCGCCTCCATCGCCTGCCCGAGGTAAAGATAGCCTTGGTCCGGAGTGTAGCGACCCGGATCAGGGGCGTAGCTGATGGTTTTATTCCTAAAGACTTCTTCGACCGGGACCTCGGTGACTGGAACCTGAGCCGGTAACAGACGCATTACTCTCCCTTTGGCTTTGCTATCGCCGTTTTCTAAAAAATCCAGGCCCAGCCTCTTTGAGAAAATCAAATGGTTTCTGACAGAAGAAGAAATTGCTAGTTGTGGCAGCAGAGCCAGTGTCGGCGACACAATGACAAAGTCAACCCCGGTGTGTGAAAGACAAAGCAAAGCATTTCTCACTTCATTGCTGGATAGTCTCTGGTCCCAATCATCGGGCTGATAAAGATAGTCGACCGGCAAGGAATCGTAAGTCTCCCTAAGCTCTCTTCCAGAGGAGAGCACCTCAAATTCATCATCATTCTTACGCACGATAAAGCAATGTTGCTGCCCCAATTCTGAAAGAAAGCTGCGGCGTGCGGCTGAAGGCAAGTCACGTTCGGACAGCATGATTCCCAGCCTGGGACTTGAAGCAGTGCCACTCTCGACCGGCGATTGAGCTGGTTCCACGAGGGCATTCGCAATGCTGCCACCATCTCTCTGCGGCGCTGTTGAAGTTAGCCTTCGGGTCAACCTCCGGGTTAACTTAGCTGGATGGACCACCGCGCTGCCGATGCGCCAGGCGCGGCTCGCTTTGAGGCGCTCGAGCTCGTTTAGCGCCATTGCGTATTCACACTCTGCCTGCCCCTGCGCTTCCCGCGAGCGCAGCAGCTCGACCTCTTTATTCGCCAACGCGATCTGTATTCCCGCGTGAGTCTGGTCAGCATAGCTAAGCAAGACAGTCTCTCGCAGAGCCCGATCAGCTTCACTCAGATCCTTAAAAGCATCCGTCGCCTCAAGGTAGAGATTCCAGTAACCGTCCGGGTTGAAATAGACGCTTCTCAAATAATGCTCGAAGTCGGTGCGGCTTGGGTCCAATTTGGCGAGAATGCCGAGCTCAAAAGATGCTTTAAAGAGCCTCAAGTAGAGCGATGATAGAGCCAGCTTAATGTACTTTTGCTCTCGATCGGTCACTAGCTGGAGATGCTCTTCATATGCTTCACAAGTGCTGATGATCGCGTCAAAATCGATTGTGCCGGCCCCTTGCGTTGCGAACCCAGCCAACCGAGAGCTGCTAAGTTTGGAATATCTCTCCCAAGTTCTCTTTACGCCGAAAGCCTCTTCAAGCTCCGGATGAAGCTTAACAAAAACGACCGCCATCTCGCCGGCGGTCTTTTGCCTTTCACGAAACCCTTCGATCGTATACGCGTGATAATGGTAAGCCCAGGCTTCTGGCTCGAATCGGATCTTCGCCCCTCTGTTTGCCAGCCGGTATCCCAACTCGGCATCTTCGAAGTTGACCTTGGAGAATCTCTCGTCGAACAAACCCGGCTCAGACGACAGGAATTGTCTATCGACGGAAATGTTAGATGTATAGAAGTGCCGAAAATCTACGTATTGACCTGGTTGAAAAGCATTGAGACTAAACTGCTCGTGCCCGACTTCGGTGATATGGGTCATCAAGTAGTTGAGTTTTAATTCAGGATGCCACTTTATGTCGCCGAGTATTGCAGTTTCAGCACCGACTTGCCGGGACAACTCGACATGGCGATTGACCAGTTGCGCGTCCGGGAAAATATCGTCCCCCAGCATAAGAATTCTTTCGCCCTGCGCACGGCGGATAGCGGCATTTCTTGCCCGGGCGGCGCCACCATGCTCATTTTCAAGAATGACAACGGGCAGGCCCTTCGATCGTTGCTTTAACGTAGCGCGCGTGTCGTCCGATGAACCGTCGTCGCTGAAGATCAACTCGTATTTATACTTCTTAACCTTATCGACTTCGCGCCACGCATCCAGCAACTTAATCAGAAGCGAAGCGCGGTTGTATGTAGGTATCACTACGCTAACATCCATTACTGACCCCATTCATCTCGAGCGCGCTGTCACTCAGGTACAGCAATCTGTTAGATTGCGTTACGCTCGGAAAGAGCACAAACCCTTCGCAAGCTAACAGCTTGGGCTACATTTTCTGCGCGGGCGTTCTCTCCCTTATCGCCGCGGGCGCGTGACCAAACAGCCGGTAAATCGGCAAGAGATAGCGGTATTTAATTTGGCCATAACGGCCCAAAAGACGCCAGCTAAATGAACTCGAGATGCGCGATAGCTCTGCTTCTCGCTCTGCCAGCCGAGCGCTGAGTGCTTGCATTTTCTCGAGCCGCGCCTGAATCTCACGATCGTTTTCTTCAATCTGTGCGTTCCTGGTTTTCAGTTCGGATTCGAGTTGTCGCACCTCGCTGTTCTTTTCCGCGACGGCCGAGTTTATCGATTCCAGTTCTGATTTCAGAGCCTCGATTCGTCCAACCGCGACGGTCCAATAAAAGTCGGGGTGCTTGTTTCGGATTCGCCTGCAAAAATCCGCCCATACGTCAACTGAATCGATCACGCTCACCATCGATCCCGGCCGCACTCGGTAGTCGAAACCGACAAGCGGAAGGTGGTGAAACTGCCATCCAATTTCGGCAGCGTGAATCCAAAACTCCCAATCCTCGAGCGCGCGAAAATCCGTATCGTAACCACCGCAGTCGAGCCACACTTGCTTTCGGAGCACTGCGCAAGCATCGATGAAGTTGAGTTTCAGTAACGAAAACAGATCGAACTCTGGAACGAGTTGAGTCTTGTGGTACCAGCCGAAATCCTGCCGGTCGCTGTAAACTATGCCGACCCGCGGATGAGAATCGAGCGCCGTGATTGCTGCTTGCAGAAATCCCTCGCGGATTCGGTTGTCATCATCCAGAGGCAAAACGTAACGACCCCGAGCCAGGCCGATTCCTCGATTGCGCGCGGCCGAAAGGCCGGCGTTCTTTTGATCAAATACGAAGTATCCGGACTGCTTCAACCGATCGAGGATTTCCAGCGTCCTTGGATCTTGCGAACCATCGTTGACGACTATGAGTTCGCAATTTGGCGGCGCGTGCCGCTCAACGCTGGCGATCGCGTCGATGAGAAATGCTCCCTGGTCATAACACGGCGTGATCACGGAAACATCGACTGGCGCTCCGTCGGTAGCGTCGGGCCTTGATAACCTGCTCTTGATCGGCCTCGATTGCCAAACGCCATCGCCTGAGATATCGGCCAATCCATCGAGTTCAGAAAGGAGCTTACCGGAATCGGGCCAGGCCAGCACCGAGAGATCGATCAATGGATCCTGCCGCTCAAGCTGTATCCAGCGCGACCCAAGATGCGCCTGCGCCGATCGCGACCTTATATTGCCGACCACTGCCGACTCAATCCATGACTTCCGCCCTTCGACGCTTTTGGGTTTGTGGCTTTCGACGACCTCCGCCAAACCGAGGTCCGCCGAGCCAATGCCGAGCTTGCCAAGCAGAAAGACGAACCTCTCGAGATTAGCCGGCACCGCGTTGATGTTTATCAGCAGGCATCGATCGGCATGCTTAACGTAAAAGTCGCGCACTCGCTGGTTGTAGAAATCCCAAATGCGATAGGCGTATTCCGGATGTTTGAGAAACTCCTCTATCCACAGCCACTGCATCGCCTCAGAGACGTCCCAGGGAAAGCCATAGACTAAAATGTATCGCGCATCTTCAACTATGCTGTCCCACTGGTCCAGGAAAAGAGTGGCTCTCGGATCTTCCCACCCCGAAGGCTCCGAGTCATGAGAACGAGTTATCAGAAGGCGCTCAGCTTGATCACGAAAGTCGTTGAAGCGGTCCACATCCAGGCGCCCACTCTCCGTCCAACCCCAGTCCGAATAACCTGGTTCATCTCTCCGGCACGCTTCGGAAAGAACGCGCCGATGAAAACGAACGAACTTCTCATCCTCAAAGCGCCCGGCCTCTTTACGCGATTCGGCAGTCCGGAGGTGGTCGCCCATCCTGACGGAAAGCGCGGAGAGCATCGCCGCAACCATTCGCGTGCCTGAGCAATGCATTCCAGTTACGATTACAGTTGGGTTCTGGGGTTTGTTGGACAACCGGATGCTCCTGGCGTGAAGCCGTGAGTTATTGGACAATCGGTACCATACCTGCTATTTCAAAATCAAACTCTGGGTAGTATCTTTCAAATCGGTTAAGTATAATGCCGTACACTCAGTCGCACCACACCGGAAGGGATTCCTGGATTTAGCTCTGACTTGAATTCAATGACACCAGAGACCTTTGTTTCCATAATAATCCTGAACTACAACGGACGTAAGCATCTCGAGGCTTGCTTGTCGTCGTTAGAGGACCTTGAATTTCCCAAGCAACAATTGGAGATAATCGTAGTCGATAACGGCTCGACTGACGGCTCGTTGGGTCTCGTCAAAGCTCGATTTCCCACCGTTGTCCTCGTCCAAAATGAAACCAATCTTGGCTTCTCCAAAGCCGCGAATATGGGAGCGGAACGGGCGAAAGGCGAATATCTTGCCTTCCTTAATAATGACATGCGGGTCGAAAAGAACTGGCTGTCGGTTCTGGTGAAAACAGCTCGCGCAGGAGAGGGCTTTGCATGTGTGGGCTCGACGGTTCTGAACTGGGATGGAACTTTTTGTTTGGCCTATGAACCCTCTGAGGATCAGTCTCCTGACTTGTCTGATGCCGCTTCATACTCGCTTACTCTGTTCGCTTCCGGAGGAGCAGCGCTGGTTCAGCGGCGAGTTTTTCAGGAATTAGGCGGGTTCGATCCCGACTTCTTTCTTTATCAAGAGGACGTGGATCTGGGCTGGAGGCTGTGGCTGCGGGGATATGAATGCGCAATCTCCTCAGAATCGATTGTTTATCACAGAGGTGGAGCGAGCTCTAACAAGCTGACTCCCGAGTATGTTCAAAGGCTAAGTCAAAAACACACCCTCTGTTCAATTTTTAAGAACCTCGACGACCGCAACCTGGTAACGATCCTGCCAATCATTCTCCATACTTTTCTAGCGCGAAGCCGTTGGGCGCCCGCAGCAAGACAGTCACTGGAAATGGCTATCGACGAATTTAAAGCATCTCTTGATTCGTTGATCGTGAAGAGAAGCGAAGTGCAACGCACTAGAGTAAGGAGCGACGCGGAACTGTTTGCGCTTCTTGGCCACCCGTTCAATTTTCTTTTGCGCCAGGATTCGTATGAGACGATTCGAAAGTCGCTGTTGGACTCGTTTGGAGATCTAGAGTTTGATCCGAGCGATGCTAATTCCGTGCGACTCGCAATTTCCGCTTGGTTGAACAGAGCACACTTTATTTACGAATCACACCTGGCGAACGATTTCCAAAAACAACGTGAGCAAATCGCCGAAAGAGACGAGATCATTATCGCTCGGGGTGAGACAATCAACCGCATCCAGGACGACCTGACTACGCGCATTAAGAATCACACACGAATCGAAAGTGATCTGCAGAAAAGACTGGCGGATTCAGAAGGGAAGAATTTCCTACTTTCAGCGGAGGTGTCAGCGAAGACACATGAACTCGACAAGATAAAAAACTCGCTTGGATGGCGGATGTTGAGTCGTTACGGTCGATTTAAATACCAACGCCTTTTGCCGGTATATCGTGCGCTTAAGCTGCCTCCGTATGGTCGGAGACGAATCGAGCCGGTGGCAGTGGATCCGAACGGTCAAGTCCCACAAGAAACGGGCGCCGACCAGGTAGCCATGCCACTGGAGTCAAATGCCTTTGACGTGATTTGTTTTCCAATAATTGATTGGGACTTTCGCTTCCAGCGCCCTCAACAGTTAATGTCACAGTTCGCCGCTGATGGTCATAGAGTATTTTATCTGAAGCAAAGCTTTCATCCCTCGGGTCCCGCTTACACAATTCAGGAGAAGCGTCAAAACGTCTACGAGATTTCCCTTTGCGGGCTTAGCCGCGTTGTCTATCGCGACGTTTTAGACGAGAAGGCCTGTGAGATCTTATTGACTTCGCTGGATGCACTTCGCCGTGATCTATCGTTAGGCGCCACGGTGGCATTCGCGCAGTTGCCTTTCTGGTGGCCGATAGTCGACAAAGCGAGAGCGCGGTTTGGCTGGCCGATCATTTACGACTGCATGGATCACCATGCCAGCTTTTCTACCAATAACCAGGCGATGCTGGATCAGGAACCCGAGTTGTTATCGTCTGCCGATCTGGTTGTCGTTTCCTCGGAAGCCTTGCAAACGCAGGCACAGCCGGCTAACGAAAACGTTCTGCTGGTGCGAAACGCCTGCGACTACGATCATTTCGCCCGCGTCAGAACCGGAAGCGCTAGCGACCGGGCTCGCTCTGCCCCCGGCGGTCAGAAACAAAATATACGACCGGTAATAGGTTACTACGGCGCAATCGCTGATTGGTTCGACTCTGAACTCGTTGCCGACCTGGCTAAGAGACGGCCGGATTGGGACTTTGTTCTGGTCGGATCCACTTTCAGCGCCGACATAAAACGATTAGCGAAACTGCCCAACGTTTCTTTGCCCGGTGAAAAGCATTATGCGGAGATTCCCGATTGGGTTGGTAAGTTTGAGGTCGTGATTATTCCGTTCAAGCGTACTCCACTCACTGAATCTACCAACCCTGTCAAAGCTTACGAGATTTTAGCAGCGGGCAAGCCGATCGTTTCGGTGCCGATACCCGAGATGCGAGCCCTGTCGCGCTTCGTGCGGCTGGCATCGAATACGAAAGAGTTCGAGCAGGAAGTCAGCGCCGCACTAGCCGAGAACGAACCGAAGTTGATCGAAGCCCGACGCGCATTTGCCAAAGAGAATACATGGGAGAAACGATACGCGTCGCTGGCTCCGGTGATTCGTGACACTTTCCCAAAGGCTTCGATTATCGTCGTCACTTATAACAATCTCGAGTTGAATCGCCTTTGCCTGGAAAGCATCTACGCGCGAACTGAATGGCCAAATTTTGAACTAATCGTGGTCGACAATAACTCCACCGATGGCACTCCGGAATATCTCAAGGAAGCCGAGGAGAGCTTCGCCAATCTGCGCGTGATCTTAAACGAGAGCAACCTCGGCTTCGCCGCAGCTAACAACATCGGATTGCGGGAAGCTAACGGCGATTATCTAGTGCTTCTGAATAATGACACCATCGTTACTCACGGCTGGCTCTCGACTTTGATTCGTCATATCCAGGCTGATGCCAGTATCGGACTGATTGGTCCTGTGACTAACAACATCGGTAATGAAGCGAAAGTCGACGTTGGCTACAGCAACCCGGAGGACATGCCCGCATGGGCCGCAAGCTTCGTCCGAGAGCATGATGGACAACTCTTTTCAATTCCAATGTTGGCGATGTTCTGCGTGGCGATGAGGCGAAAAGTCTTCGAGGAAATAGGTCTTCTTGACGAGCAATTCGGGATCGGCTTGTTTGAAGACGATGACTATACGCATCGGGTCAAGGCTAACGGATTCCGAGTTGTATGCGCAGCGGATGCATTTGTCCATCACTTCGGCCAGGCCGCCTTTAAGAAGTTGGTAGCGAATGGCGAATATCAGGAGTTATTCGACGAAAACCGCCGCCGCTATGAGCGAAAATGGAATATTGAATGGGCGCCGCACCAGTACGCGCCGAACAACTGATCGTTAGCTGGCCCGACAGGCTCTCAGCTTTTCGAAGCCCTGTTGAAATCAAAGTGAATCTTACGACAAAACATTTCTATGCATATCGAAACATTTAACGACCGATGGCTGTTGAGTATAAAAAGGCTGGCGCACTTTCGCGTGCTCATTATTCTCACCGTCAATCTTCCAGCAATGCTCGGTTGTTCCCGGCCATCCCCAAGTAACACGAACGCACCGATGCCACCACCATCGACGACTTCAAAGAACGCCACGATTACGGCAGATCCTAATCCGATTCAGGTTTGCGATGGCTCAGGCGCCGGGGTAACCAAGCTAACCTGGACTTCAATCGGTCCAGCCGTCGTCGAGGTGCACGTGAACTCTCCTAATGGAGTCTTGTTTGCCCGGACGGGTGCGAGTGGAATCTCAACGACAGCCAAGTGGGTGACCAACGGCATGATTTTCTATTTACAGGATGTTTCCGGACAGAAGGCACTGACTCCTGACAACACGCTTGCTACAGTGACAATTAACCTAAGTTGCCCATAAGCGGGTGTGAGGGGCAAGAAGGTGATGCGCATCTAACATAGCAGCCTGTTAGTCAACGACCGTGAAGCCGTCTCGCTCTACCCCGAAGTGCTAGCGCGCGAAAATGACATTCGTCGCAAATAGGGATTCGACAACTTTATGGGCAAGAATGATATCACCGATAAAGAGATCGCAAGTATTGGCCCAGTTTTACAGCGCTTGGTCTGGTCAGAATCTTTGACCAGGGAGAAGATTCAGGAATACGGTGTGAATGTAATTCCGTCGGATTTTTACAGCAACACGCCCTCCATTGAGGAAATAAAGAACTCGTATGAGTATAAAGAGAAGGCCCCTTATCTTAATGAGGATCTCTTTAATGACGAGTTTTTGACAGAAGTATTGCGAGATTTGAGCGAGTACTCGTCAGAATTCAATCCCGATACTGACGGGGATGAGAACGACTGCCGGCAATTCTTTTGGAGGAACAGTCAATTCAGCTACAGCGATGCGATGTCGTATTACTGTTTCTTAAGAAAATACAAGCCGGCCAGAGTCGTGGAAATTGGCAGCGNNNNTGGTGAAATAACTTGTATCGAGCCATTTCCAAGACCCTTTCTAGAGCGAAACGCTCGCGTCAAGCTATTGAGAAAGAAAGCTCAAGAGCTTCCGCTTGAGTTTCTTAATGAGTCACTTGAAGGCGGGGATTTTCTTTTCATTGATTCAACTCACACCGTCAAGACGGGGAGTGACTGTCTACACATTTACTTGCGTCTTTTGCCAAGGATCAAGCGAAAGATCTATGTCCATGTTCACGACATAAGTCTTCCATTCGGTATGCCTGTTGAATGGTTGTTAGAAAGGCAGATATTTTGGACAGAGCAATATCTGCTGCTCGCTTTCCTAATTGATAACCCAAAGATCAAAGTGCTATACGCGAGCGCCTACCATCACGCGTCGAACAGAGAAGCTCTGGATACGTTCATGAATAACAAATGGGCTAGCGGCGGTGGCAGCTTTTGGTTTCAGTACGATGGCGGAAAAGAAACACGGTAGAGCAAATTGTCGGAAGCTCAGGAAGACCATTTTGGAAACCAAAGACGTGCTTAAGCAAGGAAACGAGTCCCCAACTTTGGAACTGTCTATTGTAATGCCCTGTTTGAACGAAGCGGAAACGTTGAGTATTTGCATCCAAAAAGCTCAGCAGTCCCTCCTTAAGCATGATGTGAAAGGCGAAATCCTTGTGGCCGACAACGGCAGCACGGATGGGTCGCAAGAGATCGCTAGAAAGATGGGCGCCCGCCTTATCGAAGTACCGGACAAGGGTTACGGAAGTGCATTGAGAGGCGGAGTTGCTGCAGCGCGCGGTGAATACATTATCATGGGGGATGCTGACGATAGCTACAACTTTTCTGAACTATCGCCTTTTATCCAGAAGCTGCGAGAAGGATATGATCTGGTGATGGGAAACCGATTTGAAGGCACGATCAAACCGGGAGCTATGCCGGCGCTACACAAGTATGTTGGCAATCCTGTTCTGACGGGAATTGGTCGGTTACTTTTTAGCAGCCAAACTGGTGATTTTCACTGCGGCCTTCGAGCTTTTCGCAAAGATGCATTAGAAAAACTGAACCTACGAACTACCGGGATGGAATTCGCGAGCGAAATGGTCGTCAAGGCTACGTTACACAGAATGCGGGTCGCTGAGGTACCGATAACACTCTATCCTGATGGACGTAGTCGTCCGCCTCATCTGCGTAGCTGGCATGATGGTTGGCGGCACCTCAGATTCATGTTCCTCTATAGTCCTCGGTGGCTCTTTCTCTATCCCGGCCTCATGCTTATGATCATCGGCGCGATGATTAGCGTATGGCTTCTGCCCGGTCCAAAAACGATTGGGACAGTAACCTTCGATGTGAATACGCTGCTCTATGGAGGATTAGCGATTATTATTGGTTTTGAGGCGATCAACTTTGCGGTGTTCACAAAAGTCTTTGCCATTAGTGAGGGATTACTTCCCGAGGATCCTCGACTCAACAAAGTATTTCATTTTATCAAGCTGGAGACTGGACTAATTGTTGGCATCGTCCTCGTGTTAGCTGGACTAATTGGATCTATTTATGTGCTCGATATCTGGAAGACCCGGTCGTTCGGCCCACTCGAATATTCCCATACTTTGCGCGTTGTCATACCTGCAGGCATCTCGCTTACTCTCGGCAGTCAGACTATCCTGTCGAGCTTTTTTCTTAGCATCCTTGGCTTGAAGCGACGATGAAGATTATTGAACGCTTTCACAGCAAGCTGATTTTCGACAGACGGGTCCGCGTGCTCAACGGACATCTGAGAACTCTTATTCCAACCGGTACCCATGTCTTGGATGTTGGCTGTGGCAATGGATTGCTTGCACATTTGATAGTAAAGAATCATTCCGGGGTCGAGATAGAGGGTGTCGATGTTTTAGTACGAGACAAAACCTACATCACGGTCGAACCGTTCGACGGAAGCCACATCCCACATAGTGATGCAAGCTTCGATTTTGTGATGTTCGTAGACGTACTTCATCACACCGAGGATCCGATGGTGTTGCTTCGCGAGGCTAGACGTGTCGCCCGCACCGCTATTGTCATTAAAGATCACCTTCGCGAGGGGCTATTCGCTGCTCGCACATTGCGTCTGATGGATTGGGTCGGCAATGCGCACTATGGAGTGGCACTCCCCTATAACTATTGGTCACGTCGTCAGTGGTCAACGGCCTTCGAGGCTCTCAACTTGAAGCCCATCGTGTGGCAGGAAGACCTCGGTCTTTACGCTTGGCCTGCAAGTTCGGTTTTCGAACGTTCGCTGCATTTTATCACTCGCCTTGACTTAACCTGACGGGCTCTCACCAAAGGAACTCCTGCGAAGAATGAGAAAAGTTACGTTGACACAGTTAAGAGATATCAGGATTGGAACGCGATGGCGAGACTTCGCCGCCGTATCTCTTATCGTCGTCACATTCTCATGGATATGCTACCGGCATCTTGCTCAACCTGGTCCATATGGCGACGAAACATGGGCAGCATCTTTTGCAATTCTTTTTCTTAGGGGCAAAGCTCTTCCGTTTATGCCCAGTGATTACATCGGACCCATATCAGTTTATTTCCTGGCGGGTTTCTTCGCGGTATTTGGCATAACCCTCTCTGTGATGCGAGTCGCAACTAGCCTCGTTGGTCTTCTGGGAATCCTGGCAACGTACCTTCTGCTGAAGCGCGAGTTTGGTCGCTTAGCTGCCGTCACAACTTCTCTGTTCCTGGCAACCGATCTGACCTATGTTCTGGCAATGCGGCATGATACTTCTTCTTGAGCTGGTGGCGAGCAAGAAAACGTTTACGTTTTCTTTTTCTCAGTTTCTTGGTGTTGGGCTTGTCTCTGACGTACCGATTCGACTACTTGAGCTTTGTCGTCTCAGCTCTAGTCGGGGTGGTCCTGTTTTATATTCTATGGCTGAGCCCAAGACTGAAGGCGCGGGAAGCGCTAACCGGTCTCGCCGGTTTGACTACGGGGGCTCTTCCAATTCTCCTATACAACATCTCAACCGGCGGACAAACTTTCCGGCAGGCACGTACTATCGCCGTTGGCAAAGGAGTATCATCTCTCCCCACAAACTTCGTGCAATTATGGCCATTCCTCCAGACTCTACCTGCATCGATTGTGAGTCGAGCGAATGATCTCTTTCTAATGACTCGCGGAACCTACGTTGCCAACTGGATCACCGGCGAGCGCGTTGAGCTATTCTCGCGGTTCGGGGAATCCAGATTGCCGTCGGCACTGAAGATCGCGAGTCCGGTTCTTCTTGCCGTCATCTTCTTGCCACGCTTTCGCTCATGGCGCCGCCCTTTCGGCTTTTTGGTCACCGTCTTCGCGCTGACTTTACTATTCTTAGCCGCTACGCCAATCGCGACCGGGCCGCATCATATCTTGTCGGTCTATCCGCTACCACATATCATGGTCGGTGTCGCACTGGCTGGCATCTGGCGGATTTGGCATGAAAGACCTAAACCCTTGGTTTGGATATCCCGACTTACAGTCGTGGCGGCGATTGGCATGGTCATAATTCCGAATCTTTTCTTGGCGCAGACGTTTCATACGCGCCTAGTAAGTCAGGGAGGAAATGGATATTGGTCTGAAGCCATATATGACTTATCGGAGGCCATGAAGCACGAGTATGCGGGAAAGACTCTCGTACTCGTTGACTGGGGATTCGAACAGCCGCTTGACGTTTTGGGCCAAGGCGAATTTGATCTGCAACCGGTGTTCTGGCGCATTCTGGCCGAGGAGGATCCTGGTCCCTGGTTGACGACAATGATCAGAAATCCGCAGGCGGTGTTCGCGATACGATCGGATAAATTCACCTGGAACGCCGCAATCAAGAAACGTTTTCAGGATGTGTATCTAAAACAACAAGACTTAGTAGTCGAGG
>QHXE01000508.1:0-5758 GCA_003222835.1 Acidobacteriota bacterium
AGCCCCGACGACTTTGAGCGGATCAGTTGAGTCCAGGTGATTGAGTACAAACCTATGGTCCAGTCGAAAATCGAAACCTTCACCGCAATGCTCGCCGAGCAGCCGGAAAACGCCATGATCTGGTACGGCCTGGCCAGTGAACAATACAAACTGGAGAACTGGGCTGAGGCAGCGAAGTCTTTGCGCCAGGTCGTGAGTCTCAACCCGGATTATACGGCTGCCTATCAGTTGCTGGGCACGGTCCTGGCTAAAATGGATGACCTTGCCGGGGCACAACAGGCTTGGAGAGATGGCATTGAAGCCGCGGGTCGTACCGGCGCGTGGAAGGCCGGGCAACACATGCAAGCCTTGTTGGCGGGCGTTGCCGGTGCCAATGAGCCTCTATGCCCTGACTAGAACATTGAGGACGAGCTGCTATCGAGAACAAAAGCTGGTGCAAGGCCGTCGGGCGCTGAATGTCTGCGCTTTGTTCGTTCATGCAGTGCGGCCCTGGCGCCGCAGACCATGGCGGACATTGAAGAGCGTTTTGCCGGTAAGATTCAGCGCCGCAACGTAGCCGCGGAAATTACTAACGCGAGGCGTTAGGTCGCGCAACGAAGATTCAAATATGTGGGCACCCCCCCGAGTGCGTCGAGCGAGTCACGATGATTGCCGTGAAAACAACTGTGCTAAAATGACCTGCATGAAAGGAAGCTTTCGCAAACAACGGCCGGTCTAACCTGTTGCCCTCGAGAGCTGCAATGGAAAGAACTAACAAGCACACTGTTGTTCAAGCACAGGCGCCGCCGCTTGCGATTCCTGACGCCGGGTCGGCCCGCCGCGTCGTGAGCCGTTGGTTGAGAACCAATATCGGAGACGCGCTTTATCCCGCCGAGCCTAAGTTCGTAGAAGAAAGCTTCGCTTGGGACGTTCCGGTCTGGTTCAGCACACCGAAGAAACCAATGGCAGCCTTGATTGCCGACATTTATGTTAACGCCGCTACCGGCGCGTTTATTGGCAGACCAACGCAGGAAGAGTTGACTGAGAGGCTTCACCGGATAACGGCTGATGAGGAGTAAGGCGTGCTGCCTTTGTTTCCTCAAGAGTTGCCGACCAGTTGCGTTTCGGCGTGCGTGCGTATGGTCTTGACGGGCCTCGGACATCGCTTAACCGAGACGGACATCAGACATCGCTGCGCTCACACGGCCGTAGGCATGCGGCTCAACCAGGTAGCGAGCGGCGTCGAAGATCTTCCGGTTAATGTGCAGCATCAGCTCGATTGTGGACTCGATGATCTGGACGATGCAGTTCGCGCCGGCGTCTTTCCAATCGTGGGTATCGACCTCCGACCAGTAGATGGGATATTCGCTTTTCACGCAGTCGTCGTAGTAAACATATCAACTGATCAAGTGGTTGTTCACGATCCTTTGCACGACGAGGGTCCTCGTTCTATAGGCATCTCTGTGTTTGAGGCAGCCTGGAGCGCCGCAGATCGGGAAACGGTAATCATCAGGCCCGGGCCAACCGGTTAAAGCATCTAGGGATCGCCACGGCTTACTGCTCAATATGAAATTTGCCATAGTCGGCGCCGGCGCCATCGGGGCTTTCGTCGGCGCCATGCTTGCGAAATCCGGTGAAGACGTGACTTTGATCGCGCGCGGCGCGCATCTGCGTGCGATGCAGGAGCATGGTGTTCGGGTGCGCGGCGAGATCGGAAACTTCGACGCACCTGTCTCAGCGACCGATGATCCGACGAAAGCCGCCGCGGCTGATGTCGTGCTCTTAACATTAAAGGCGCACAGCCTGACGGCGATGGCTCCACGTTTGGCGCCCCTTATTGCGCCTGAAACCTGCGTCGTCAGCATGCAAAACGGTATTCCCTGGTGGTACTTCTATCGTCACGGCGGCGAGTGGGAAGGAACGCAGCTTGAATCGGTCGATCCCGGCGGAGAGATTGCCAAGAACATCGATCCGGCGCGAGTGATTGGCTGCGTAGTCTATCCTTCGGCGAACATTAGCGAGCCTGGGATTATCGAGCATATCGAGGGGACGCGCTTCGCCATTGGCGAGCCCGAGGGATCGAAGAGCGAGCGCTGCCGAAAGATTGCCGATGCTTTCATCAAAGCCGGATTGCGCTGTCCTATTCGCACAAACATTCGGCATGACATGTGGGTTAAGTTGATGGGTAACGTGGCCTACAATCCGATCAGCGCGCTCACTCGCGCCACTCTCATTGAAATCGTGCAGCGTGCCGAGACGCGCCAACTCGCGGCCTCGATCATGGCTGAAGCCGAGTCGGTGGCCCAAAGACTCGGCATTGAAATGGGAGTTTCGATCGAACAACGGCTCGAGGGCGCCCAGAAAGTTGGTCATCATAAGACTTCCATGCTTCAGGATCTTGAAAGCGGAAGGCCCATGGAGCTGGAAGCCATAGTCGGAGCAGTGGTTGAATTGGGTGATAGAATGCTTCTGCCGCTGCCATGCACAAAGGCCGTGTACGCATGCGTGAAGTTGTTAGCTGACGCAAGAACCAAAACCGAATAGTTGCCCTTTTGATTGTCTCAGAGTTTCGTTGCTCTACCGCCAACGGTCCATCGCGGGAGAAACAATGACTGAACCCCAAACCAAGAATTCGTCTGCCTCGCGTTGGCTTATCCTCGCCGCTTGTTGCGTCGCGATGCTCGCCATCGCCAATCTCCAATACGGCTGGACGTTATTCACAACTGACCTGACCAGAAGTCTGCATGCCAGCCTGGACGCGGTTCAGTGGGCTTTTACTTTTTTTGTAATCGCTCAAACTATGCTGTTTCCGCTCACTGGCTATCTGGTCGATCGATTTGGTCCGCGCATTGTGGTCGCCGGTTGTGCTGTCTTGGTGGGCGCGGGATGGATCGGCGCCGGAGTCGCTCACTCGCTGGCGGCGCTACATTTGGCTTACGCGATCGGCGGAGTCGGAGCAGGAGGCGTTTACGGCGCATGCATCGGGGTCGCGATTAAATGGTTTCCTGATCGGCGCGGCTTATGCGTCGGTCTGGTTGCCGGCTCGTACGGATTTGGCACCGCGCTAACCAACATTCCCATTGACCACATGATCAGGACGAGCGGTTACCGGTCGGCCTTCATCGTCTGGGGCGCCATTCAAGGTGTGGTGGTGTTTATCGCAGCGCCGTTTCTGCGCATGCCGCCCGCAGGCTGGCTGCCGGCTGGATGGGCGGCATTCAAAGCCCGGGTGCGCCCAAGGGTGTTGCAATCGTCGCGCGATTACACGCCACGCGAGATGCTGCAGAGTGGATCGTTTTACCTGCTCTATATAATGATGGTTCTCGTCACGGCCAGCGGACTGATGATGGCGGCGCAGCTAAAGCCGATTGGCGTTACTTATCACTATGACAAATACATTCTGCTAGGCGGCTTCACCGTATTCAGCATCACTCTAACGCTGAATCAGGTCTTGAATGGCTCAGCGCGACCTTTTTTCGGCTGGATTTCGGATCGGATCGGAAGATATGACACGATGGCCATAGTTTTCGTCATCGAAGCCGTTACGATCACCTTGCTAACAATTCTGGTCGCCCACCCCGTGTGGTTCGTCGTCATCTCGGGTTTGATGTTTTTTGCCTGGGGCGATATTTATTCGCTGTTCCCAGCGGCCATCGCCGACCTCTTTGGGATCAAGTACGCGACGACTAATTACGGCATTCAATACACCTCGAAAGGCATCGGTTCAATCCTCGCCGGACCGGGCGCGGCTTGGCTGATGGAGGCCACTAACTCATGGGTACCGGTGTTTTGGGTGGCGGTTGCATGCAACGTGACGGCTGCGACGTTGGCCGTATTTTGGCTAAAACCACGAGTGGGGCTCTTGGTGAAACCACCAATCAAAGAGGAAGCGGCTGAAACGGTGGCCCCTTAGACGTGACCGCTGGCAGAGGATTCCGCCGTTACACGTCACGGAGCCGTGGTTCAGGAAACAAACGCTCGGGCCGCCACGACCAAATAAAGAGCCTGAGTTCGTGCTGAGGTCATCTGTCTGCGTCGGCGGTCGAATCGTAGATGGCTTCCGCGGCTTGCACGATACTGCTCGTTAGAACGGCTGGCAAACCGGCCGGCGTTAATGCTTGACTGATTGCGACGACGACTGCAAGGGTCCTACGACTGGTACTTAATCAGCGAACGCACGTCATAACCATCGAGCTTCTTTCTGCCCTGGAGGAACTCAAGCTCTACCACGAATACCAGTCCCTCGACTTTGCCGCCGAGACTCTCGACTAAGTCTACGACGGCTCTTGCGGTGCCCCCTGTAGCCAACAAATCATCGGCGATTATGACGCGGTGCTGATCGGTGATCGCGTCCCGGTGGATCTCCAGGGTATCCTGCCCGTATTCCAGGTCATAAGAGACGGAGGCGCGTTTAGAAGGCAGCTTCTTGGGCTTCCGCACGGGTACAAAGCCCGCCCCTAAGTGATAGGCCAGCGCCGGTGCAAAGATGAAGCCGCGCGCTTCAATGCCGACCACGGCGTCGATCTTCGTACCCTCGAATTCAGCGGCCAGGGCGTCGACCGTTTTCCGTAAACCCTCCGGGTGTTTAAGCAAGGTCGTGATGTCATAGAAATTAATGCCGGGCTTCGGAAAGTCCGGCACTTCGCGAATGAGTTTCTTTAAATCGTCCATAGTTATTGTGTTTTCCAAGATCTAACTCCCTCTCCCAAAGGGAGAGGGCTGGGGTGAGGGCCTAACTGCGCAGACCAACCGTTTCTAGTTTTTTCTCTTTCGCAGTGGTAACGAGAAACTAAGAGAGGGAGATTCTTAACTTAATATGTCTAAGCCCTCACCCCAACCCTCTCCCAAAAGGGATAGGGAGTGTTCTGCAAAGCGATCGAGCGTCGAAGCACAAAGCACAAAGCACGAAGGCATGATATCATTTCCGCCGACCTTTCCGGCTATCCCTCGACGCTAGAATTCAGGAGTGTTACTTGCGACTTAGCTGTCTGCCATTGCGAATAATATTTTTTTCTGTGGCGTGCTGGCTTTGCTCGTCGTCCGCTGCTGCTCAGGATCAAAACAAACCAGTACAGAGCGAGGATGTAGTTCGCGTCAATACGGCGTTGGTGCAAACCGACGTGACGGTGTTAGACAGGGGCGGCAGTTTCGTTAACGGCTTAAGCCGCGATCAGTTCGTTTTGAAGATCGATGGTAAACCGAGAGAGATTTCGTTTTTCGAGCAAGTCCGCGCCGGCAGTCGGAACGAAGAAGCACAACTCGCCGTGGCTCGTGGTAGTGCATCTGACCCTCGACGCCCAATTAGGACTGGTGCACTTCCGCTCGATCGGGGTCGCACAATTTTCTTCTTTGCCGACGATCTTCATCTCTCGCCCTCCAGCGTAAATCAAACGCGCACCCTGCTTTCACGTTTCATCGATCGCGAGATGGGCCAAAACGACGAAGCCGCGATCGCTTCAACTAGTGGACAGGTCGGGTTTCTACAGCAACTCACCGACAACAAGGCGGTCTTGCTCGCGGCCGTCGAGAGACTCAAACCGCGCCCTTCCATCCTAGCAAGTCTCGAGCGTCCCCCGATGACGGAATACCAGGCGTTAAGGATCGATCAGAACGACAACGACGTGTTTGGTTTCTTTGTCGATGAGGTTGTCAGAGACAATCCCGGAATTTCGCGCGCGATCGCCGAAGAAATGGTTCATAGCCGTGCTTCGCAACTACTCCGCGAAGCCGCTTTCATCACGACCAATACGCTGACGACGGTCGAGTCTTTAATTCGCAG
>QHXE01000508.1:5911-9401 GCA_003222835.1 Acidobacteriota bacterium
GCTTCAACGCGGCGCCGCTGGAGAGATTGCAGCCTCGCAGGACGGACTGAACGCCCTGGCAGTCGATACGGGTGGGCGCGCGTTTTTCAACTCCAACGCTCTTTCCGCCGCGGTCACTACCGCTTTGAAGGAAAGCTCGACTTATTATCTTTTGGCATGGCGCCCTGAGAATGACGACCAGCGAAATCAAAAGCCTGGACGCGTTGAAGTGAACGTGATCGGACGGCCTGATTTAACGATTCGTTTTCGTCGTAGGGTCGGTGAGTTTGGGTCGTCGGAATCAGCATCGCGTCAAAGCAAGCCAGCCCAGCCAAATCGTAAGGAATCATCCGAATTACTTTCAGACGCATTAAGAGCGAAATATCCGCTGAGCGCTTTGCCGGTATCGCTTACTCTCAACTACGTAGATGTTCCGCAATACGGTTCATCACTGACAGTCTCGCTCAAAGTCGTCACCGACTCGCTTCAATATGAAGGAGCGGCAGACTCGCGGTTCGCAAATGTCGACATAGCCGGCGCCGTATTCGACATCCAGGGTAAGCCTGCGAGCACGTTCAGCAAACGTTTGACGATCAAGCCGGCTGCCCGGGGCGCCACGGGGGCACGTCAAAGCATCTCCTACAATCACTTCGCAGCCCTCAAGTCAGGACTCTATCAGGTTCGCGTCGCGGCACTGGACGAAAAACAGGCGCGATCGGGAAGCGCCGTCCAATGGATCGAAATCCCGGACCTGGGATCGAAAGCTCTGACCCTCAGCAGCTTGATCGTCGGAGAGAAAAAGGCAGAAACCGAAGCGCAACCGAACGAGGCTGGATCCAACGAAGCAGGCGCCGCTCTTAGCCCAGTCCGCCAGGTGAGCTTGAACATCGACCATCGCTTCATGCACTCTTCGCGGCTGCGTTTTCTAACGATCATCTATAACGCGGCGGCAGGAACGAGCGCATCGAGTAAAGCGTCTGATACAGTCGACGCAAATTCCAAAGGCGCCGTGGTTGGACCCGATCTCGCTGTTCAGGTTCAGGTTTTTCGCGATAACGAGCCGGTGATTACAACGCCGCTGCATAAGATAGACACTGAAGGCATAACCGATCCGACCCGAATTCCGTACGCCGCGGATCTGTTGTTGGACAATTTGCAGCTTGGGCGATATGTGTTGCAAGTGACGGTAATCGATCGGTTGAGAAAAGCGAGTGCTTCACAAAAATATGATTTTCAGGTTGACTGACTTGTTCCTGTCGGGGAGTGCTGAAAACTCCCTCTCCCTTTGGGAGAGGGTTGGGGTGAGGGCCTAGCGACGAAACCTAAAATACTTCTTTCTCCTTTTTTATCGGAGCGCACACGAAAAAGGACGGTGGAGAGTTTTCGTTTCTTGTTACCAGACTAAGCCCTCACCCTAACCCTCTCCCAAAGGGAGAGGGAACGATACTTCGAATAAGAAGCGAGGTCGAAAATTAAATGAAACGTCGCGATTTCATGGTTGGCAGCGCGGTAGTAGGCGTCGGCGTGGCATCTTCGCGCGCCGCGAAAAGCAAAGTACCGACAATGCTGATCCCCGCCGCGGTCAAACCTCTGGTCATTTCGTCAGCTAACGGAAACAAATTCAAGAACGGCGGCAATCTTACCTGCGTGCAAAAAGCCTTCTCAATGATCACGCGTGGCGACGACGTGCTCGAAGCGGTAATCGCCGGCGTGAACATAGTCGAAGAAGATCCGCTTGACGACAGCGTTGGCTACGGTGGTTTGCCTAACGCGGAAGGCGTGGTCCAACTCGACTCGTCCTGCATGCATGGCCCGCGGAAACAAGCTGGCGCCGTCGCGGCGATCGAAGGAGTACGAATACCCTCGAAAGTTGCGAAAGCCGTGATGGAGCAGACCGACCACCATTTGATTGTTGGTAAGGGCGCGCAGGATTTTGCGCGCAGCATGGGCCTCAAAATCGAAGATGATCTAAACACACCGCATTCACGCGAGCTGTGGTTGGATTGGAAACGTCGCATCGATCCATCTCATTACCTCGATCCGAAAAAGAGAGCTGAAGCCGGCCGCCGCGCGGCTGAACAAATGTTGGCGGAAGGTTTACTTCGGCCTGAAAACTTCCACGGCACGATCAATTGTGATGGCATCAACAGCAAGGGTGAAATCTGCGGGGTAACTACGACCAGCGGTTTATCGTGGAAGATTCCCGGACGCGTGGGCGATTCGCCGATTCTCGGCGCCGGACTGTATGTCGACGGCAACGTAGGAGCCGCGGGCTCAACCGGACGCGGCGAAGCGAACCTTTATGGTCTTTGCTCGTTCTTGATCGTCGAAGAGATGCGCCGCGGTGCGCATCCCAAGGATGCAGGGATGGAAGCATTGCGCCGCATCAAAGCCAACACAGTCGAGAGACGTCTGCTCAATTCGCGAGGTACACCCAACTTCTATGTTAATTTCTATATTCTGAACGCGAGAGGCGAGTATGCGGGTGTAACGATGTACGAAGGATCAAACGCGCAGTTTGCGATCTGTAATGAGAGTGGACCGCGTACGCTTCCATGCGAAGGGTTGCTGCCAGGCAAGCCGGACGACTGATGATTCGTGCTCAGCCGTTACAGAACCGCGAGCGGTAGCGACCGGATCATTTATCATGTGTCATTTGACATTTGCCATCGAAACAACCAATGCACCTTTTCATTCGGCATCGCAGTCCGAGAATCGATGACCAACAAAAATGGCAAATGAAAGATGAAAAATGATAAATGATACGGTCGCGACCGCTCGCGGTTCTGTAACGCCTTGCGATTGCCGTCACATACGCTCTCGAATCGCGCAATGGGTCAACAAATAAATCCTCAGCCACTTTGTAAAGATTTAAGGCTGACACGACACTAGACTACGGAGGTCCGAAACGTGATTGGTTAGAAATCATAAACGGCTTGCGGTAATGGTCGGTTAAAATGGCCCGAAGCGTTCGCGATATTCTGGCGAGGTGATGAAACGCCTTGACCATTTCGGCGGTTTGGTAATCGCCGTTGAAAGCGTTTAGCTTCTTCAGCCAAAAGGAATAGCCATCATCGTCGGGGTCGCGCCGCAGATATCCGTAGTATTGCATTAAGACGAAGATTTGATTGAAGACCGCGGATGGACTACTCAACCGCTTCCAAAACAATTTGTTTCTTCTCTCGATTGCGAACGACGGAGAACACATGCTTCTGATGACGATTGAACGTGAAGCCCCAAGAGGCGCGCACCAAGTGGCCGTCGATCGATTCAATCACGTCTCCTTCGCGAATACCGCTCCGCGCTGCTAGACCTTGCGGTTGGATCGCGACGACCAGGACTCCCGTTTGCGCGCCCAATTGCGAGAAACTCTGCGTCGATAGGGTAGCCGTCTCAATGCCCAGCTCCTTAAAGCCGACTATCCCGGGATTGAACGCCGGCATTTCAAATCCCCAGTCGAAGACTGGATCGAATGAACCACCGAGTTTCACGTCGACGGGCACGGTTGAAG
>QHXE01000508.1:9433-13825 GCA_003222835.1 Acidobacteriota bacterium
CCCTCGGCGCTCTTCACTTCTTCTTTATTGACGCTGACAATCACGTCGCCTGGATGCAGCTTTGCGAGCGCGGCCGGCGTGCCGGGCATCACCAGCGTTAGCAGAATTCCGAGTTGCTTCTGCATCAACTCATTCAATTGATCTTCGCGCCAGCCGTTGGCAAGGAAAACGGTTCGGGCAGCCAAATCGACCGGTTCGCCGCGCACGCCGAGCAAAGGCTTAGGCACGCTGGTCTGTCGCTCGAGCACTCGACGCGTCGCAGCGCGAATTGTTTCCGCGGGAACGATGTGCGCGTCGTTGTTTTCGAATGCGTCAACGATGCCCAGCGTGTTTCCCGATTCATCACAGGCAACACCTCCCAGAATTACGGGCGACAGATTCGCGCTCCGTACCGTTAGCTTATCGACGCCGCCCGCAGTCGTCCGAGCCACACTCGAAATCTTCGCTTCGGTCACAGCTACCTTGACGTAGATGATTTGCGAAGTCGCCTCTCCTTCGGATGCTGTCCTCTCAGGCGCGAACAACTGTACCTGCTGCCCCTCGGCTAATTGTTTGGCCGCCGTCTGGACTAAGGTCGGCGTGACCATTCCATTGACTTGAAGAACGGACAAGCCCGTCTGTCCATCAAGACCTATATAACGGGCGCGCAGTCTTCGTCCATCATTTGTGATCACGGTCAGATCGGGTTCTGTGCGTGCCTGAACAAGGGGCGGACGCGTGGTAGCGGCGCCGGATAACTTACCCGGTTCAAAAGGCGACAGGGGAAACTGCCCGAATTCGATCTCGGCCCCGGCCTGCGGCAAACGCGCGGCGATCGTCTTGCCGTCGTCAAGCGCCCAGCCAGCAATGATGCTGGCATGAGCGTCATTTGAAATCGCCTCAGGGTCGATGGTGAAGACTTGATCGCCTTCGTTTCCTTGCCGCAGCAGATAGCGCAGCATCTTCACTCCGGTCAAGCGATGAACAATCGTCACCACTTGCGGCGCTACCTGAGACTGTGCGGCAATCACCGTGACTCTCGCGGGCGGAGTCGTGGCTCGTTTCGTGGGTCTACGCGGCTGAGTCTTTTCCGGTGCAGCTTGAGCGGAGGAGGGAGTCTGGGCCGCAGCCACTGCCGTCGCTGCGCCACTCTGCGCCAGAGAAGCACTCGGCAGCACGAGTAATGCCGAAACTATTGAGAATCCAAATTTCAATTGATAGAAAATCTTCTTCATGATCTTGTCAAAACGAATACTACCAGCTTCGACTATTTGAAGTGCTCACCGGAATCCGGTTATCGACCAGTCGCTGAGCGCCGAAACTCACCGCCGGCAATAGAATCTTGTGCGTAGCTCCGCGATTGTCCTCCACCGAAACCAACAGGGGTTTATTAGGCGCGCTGAGAGAAATCTCTCCGGGAGAATCAGGAATTTGTTTGATTACTTTCGCTGGTCCTACGTCAAACTCCCGCGACGGAGCTCTTCCTTTTGCGATGAGAGATGGATTCGGCTTGCGATTCATATCGCGCGCCGCGCCTGAGCCATTTGGAGTTGCGGCTTGATTCTGCGCCTCCGTTGTCTTCACAGGACTCGCGTCGCTCCCGGGATTTGGATTGGTTTCTTTGCTTGCGGTTGACGCCTCGCCATTTCTTTGTCTTTCTGAGGCCGAGCTGCTTTGGGCGACGGTCAGCGGCTGATTTCGATTCCGCTGGCTAAACCAAACAATGGATGCGGCAAGCATGACAATTACAGCCGCCGCGGCCATCGCCGGAGTGCTCAAGAGGAAATGTGGAAACAGCGACGCCCGCGCGGGACGCTGCCGCTCCGCCGCGATGCGAGCGCGTAGACGCAGGTCAAAGTCGGCGGGCGCCGTCACCGGCTCGAGACTGCCGACCAATTGCCGCAAGCGCGTGCGCTCGTCGCGAAACGTGCGGCAAGAAGGGCATGACGCGATGTGAGCCTGTATTTGATCGCTCAGTCGCAGGTTCAATTCCGACTCGTCGATCTCGCGCCGCACAAGGCGGCACGCTTTTGGATTTATGTTTAGCGAATTCATGATCAGACCCCTTGGACATAACTGCGCATTTTGTCGCGCAGGAAATTTCGCGCTCGATTGATGCGCGACTTCACCGTTCCCTCGCTGGTGCTAAGGATTGTGGCAATCTCGTCATAACTCTTCCCTTCCACGTCGCGAAGAACCAGCGGCGCGCGATACTTTTCCGGCAAAGTGGCGATAGCGCGCTGTACGGTGGTGCGCCTTTCCAACTCGACGAGACTGATATCTTGCAGCGGACGATCGTCGGGAGGATTAAAATCCCTCGCTTCTTGCCCTTCGTCGGAAGCCAACAAGCCGGTAAGCGAAACCAATCGCCGCCGCTTTCGTTTTCGCAGCTCGCTAATCGCCAGGTTCGTCGCGATGCGGTAGATATAAGTTGAAAATGCATGCGTCGTCTGATACCGCGCGGCTGCTCGATAGACTCGGATGAACGTCTCTTGCGCCAAGTCAATCGCCCCATCGTAATCGTTGGTCATGCGATAGATGTAGCTCGTAATCTGGTTACGATAACGACCTACCAATTCCGCAAACGCATCCTCGTCGCCGGCCAGCGTGCCTTCGAGCAATTCATGGTCGGAGACGCGCTGAACCATAACGGGCGCGGCCATCGCGGGGGCAGCGAAATCCAACTCCTCAATCGAAGTCAGCGTTCTCATCGGGCAGGCAGGCTCTCGTCAATTTGCGCGCAGTTGATAATTTGCGCTACGGCCATCGTGGACAAATTATACACGGAGCCCACGATTGCTCGGTAACAGACACGCCTTTTAGGTAGGTAAGTTCCAAAAATTGAGGGCGAGGAAAGCCATTTTCCATTTGTCATTTCAACTCCCTCTTCCGCTGGGAGAGGGTTGGGTGAGGGCCTAGCGAGAATAAAATAATCCCCTCTGTTTTTCTCTTCTAAGCTTCGCAGCCTCACCCCTAGCCCCTCTCCCAGCGGGAGAGGGGAAATAGGAATGGCAAATGAATAATGGCAAATGAAAATGGAAAATAATCAGGGATTTCCCGACGAGGCTGCTTCCGGATTCTGAAACATCGCTTCTTCCATCTTCACTCCATAAGTCACGGTGGAAATACGCGTTTCCGTCGTTTGTTTGCCATCTTCCGATAAGACCGTGCGGTAGGGCACGAGCGTGCCTTGCGCCACCCGATAGTCATAGAAACGCTTCGAGTATTTTACTGGCGCGCCGGCGCCGGGAGGAGTCTCTTCATATTCCAGCCATAACACGCGAAAAGTCTTCGCGCTGACAAAATATCGGGTCTTCCGGTTGGCCTTGTCTGTCAGGTCGATCACATAAACGTCGATGCCTTGATGCTTGTCCTTCCCGGCCGAGGCCAACTTCGATTCGTTTTCCTTGTAACGCAGCAGCGCATCGATGCTATGCGCCTGTTGCGAAATAAAATCCGCCGTCGCAGCGGCGCGTGGGGTGAACGGCGAGCCGTTGATGATCCCAAAGACTCGGCCTTCGCTATTGATGAGAGAGTACTCAGCCTGCGGCGTTTTGTTATCCACGCGAACCTTGTCTTTCTCAGCCTTCTCACCACGCACAAAGCGCATTTCGTAGTGCGCTTCTTCAATGCGCCCGTCTTGCGCCGTCCGCGTCTGCCGTCCGCGCTCAACGCCGTTGCGGCGAATCTGACTTAGCAACGGCCGCGACCCATTGGCGACAATTACCGTCTCGGCGATTTGCTCGGCTGTGAACTCTTTGAGTTGGCCAGCGTGCGCCGGTAGCACAACAACTGTCAGCCCAGCGACTAAAGATAGGATTGCGATCAAAATGATAGGGGAACGAAACTTCTTAGACTTCATAGATCCGAACATCAGGCTCTGCTTGAGATTGCTCGTCTGGGTCAGTTCGGATTGTAGCACAGCCGGATGTCAGAACCACCCGCGGTAGCGGGTGGTTGGTTCCCGAAGCGAGTTGCAAATAGGGCTTGCGGTTTTTTTACTAAGCTGAATACCAAAGCACCGCGAAAAAGTGACAGACGGTTCCGGCAAGGACGAACAGGTGCCAGGCAAAGTGAGCGTAGCGAATGCGATGTGCGGCAAAGAAAACGACGCCGAAAGAGTAGGCGATGCCGCCAAAAATGCCTTCGAGTTGGTTGAACTTTCTAGCCGCTGGAACTTATGCGGCTTTGAGAGTCTTAACCTCTATAAGCTGAAATACCATACGGTTAGTGCGTGTATTTTGAGTACGCCCCTGATCAAGGAGTTCGTTCGTCAAAGTCGATTGGAGCAGTTTTTAGTCGGTTGACAGTGTCAGCAACATTGAATAGAGTACGCACGCTTTTGTGATGTAGTTTCCACCGCCGGTTGGGTGCGGACACTCGACGGTGCGTGTGGTGTTAAGAAGCCGAAAG
>QHXE01001055.1 GCA_003222835.1 Acidobacteriota bacterium
GGTTGAATTCTTCCCACTGCCGTTTATCTGCTTCCCATTCTTCAGGTGTGCGGAAAAATGAAAACGCGAAATCGTCATCCATGTTGCAGCCGTCCAAACCCCAGAAGCTGACGCCCCCCATGCGTATATCGTCGCCCATCATCTGACAGATATCGCAATCTTCGTCGATCACTACGTCTTTAGAAGACATCGTACTCGGTAAGCGCCGGCGTTCGTTTTCGATGATAATCGCAGGAATCCGGCCGCTATAATCTTTCTGTGGCTGTTCGAGCCATTCCGTCTTGAGATTTTCCAAGCAGCTTTTGTGTTGCGTGATTTCCTGCGCAGCTGCTTCTTCAGTCTTCTTGACCTTCCCAGAGTTGCGTATACGCTCCCAGCATTCCCACAACAAATGTCGCACTAAGTCGTAATAGACCACGCACTCTTGCGTGCCGAATCCAGCGAATCTATAAGCGAATGAATCGCGAGACAAGCATGGTGGCCCTTCGCCTACAAAAGTCCATTGCAATTGCCGCGTATGGAGATCGAAATCGATAGGTTCCCGCCGGGCGAGGAGTACGTCTCGCGGCTAATGTCAATTCAGTTCGTCGCGTGGCGTAATTAGCCATTTGGCGTGAATATCGGAAATGAGACTCGCGATCTCTTCCTCCGTGAATTCCTGATCGCTTGAGGCTCTCGATTGCGCGCGCAGAAACTCACCCACGATGAAGTCGAGCAAAGTATTCCCGTAGAGCAACGGGCGCGCATCAAGCGGCGGATTTTCGGCAAGTTCAGCTCGGCGGCGCGCGCGCACGGCCTTGTACTCCGCCAGCGAATTAAGGAACACCCAGTCATCGGGTACGCGATAAAGCACGGCTACATCCGTAGCTTTCGTTCCGTCGTGATAAGCTACTTCGCCCTCCTTCTCCGGCTGGGAGTAGAGCGATTCTGACGCCACTACATGGGCAGCTAAATCAACTAGAACCACGCCGGCATCCCATGGTTCGTCATTGACGCCTGTCTTGAATGACACGAAAGGCCGCTGGTCAGTGGGCCTAATAAACCGCGCCATCGCCGCTTCGACTTCCATAACCGTTTGAGGCTCCGCGGACAACGAAGCCACGACCGCGTCAGAGACGCTGCCATGGACTGTGCCATGAACCGCGCCTTCCCAATCTATGATGTTCAATCTGACTTCGCTCATCAAAGTGCGGCATTATACCGCGGATCGCAGCCCGTTACTTTTGCGCCAGTATGTGCCTATTACCGCCGGTTTCAGTTTGAGACCGACGCAATTGTCCCCACAGTCAATCGTTGATCGAACTCACCCCTGTGCGCAGCATAAACTTCACGGCGCCTACGCGTTGCCTTGGGTCACCGTCTTTACCGGGCATCGGGTCGTTTTAAGAACATGCGGTCATGATCCTAGAGGGCTGTTCTTCCATGCAACTCACGCGTCGCAAACTCCTTTGACGAATCGCCATAGATCGAGCAAGCTACCTATGGAATTTCAGTTGCACGTTTAGAAGAATAGGATTTTCTGGTTTGATCGCAAGGCGATACAGCGTTTGAGGTACCGGATCGGCTTGAGTCAACTCCTCTGATTTATCGGCGCCCGCTACTTGCTCCTTCTCGGTCATGGCCAGTCCGGCCCCACCGTCCATTTCGAATTTCGTCGGCGTGGCGCCCCATTGTTTCTCCCAGGTTTCAACTTGTTGGCGGGGTAGCCAGATCGCTTTAGGCTGAAGCTTATCTGCTTCAATCAGAGGCTGCGAAGAAACGATGAGCGTAACTAGTTCGCCAACGTGTTCCTTTGGGCCCTGGCTGGGGTCAATCCTGAATTGTGTAGGTTGGAAAGATTAGCTTTGGGTTACCCAGCGTGCCATCAGCGTACTGCTCGCGATCGATTACGTAGAGATAGCCTGCGCGCGATAACGACTCTATGCTGAGGCGAACTTTCTGGCCCACCAACAAGGGTGTCCCCTCTTCGATCCGCTCAAGGGTCCACTCATTTGACTCTCCGTTCTCCTCTACGAGTTCCTTAGTTTTGTCGGCCGCATACGAAAGACGAAACCGCCATATTGTAAGCCCGATATGGGCAAACACTTTACCAGCCGGGGGAACCGCTATAGCGCTCGAGTTGTGTGTCGACTTGGGTGGGACCTTGTATCTAGCTCTGTTAGGTGCGAGGGTTTTCTTAGCAGGTCTGTCGTTCAGAAAGAACTCGGACGTCACGCCTTTCGACTCGTCTTCGTCCTGCATCGGGGCCGGAGTCGGAGTAGGGGTTGGGCTTGGCACGGCGCCGGACGTCAAGAGAACTTTGCCTGTGTTAACGCCGCCAAGACAAAACAGCATCGCAATAACGATAAAACCGATTTTCCAAAGTCTCTGAGTTCGCATAAGGTCCTCCGTTC
>QHXE01000509.1 GCA_003222835.1 Acidobacteriota bacterium
CTGGCGGGCGAGTTGGATTGAACCGGATTTGTTGGAAGACCCGAAGAAGTCTAACGCCGCGCCCATGCTACGACGCGAATTTCAGATAAATGGCGCAGTCGAACGCGCGCGTGCTTACGTCACCAGTCATGGTCTCTACGAAGTTCATCTGAACGGACAGCGTGTCGGCGACCAATTGTTCACGCCCGGCTGGACCAGTTACCAGAAACGTTTGCAATACCAAACTTACGATGTCACGAATTTGATCAAGAGCGGCGCCAATGCCGTCGGCGTGACGCTGGGCGACGGTTGGTATCGTGGCTTCATCGGTTTCGGCGGGCAGCGAAACTATTACGGCGAACACGCGGCGCTACTCTTGCAAATCAAAGTTACCTATAAAGGCGGGCGTGAAGAGATCGTCGGCACTGACGCGAAATGGAAAGCAGCGACGGGACCCATCTTAATGTCCGAGATCTATCATGGCGAAACCTACGACGCACGGCTGGAAAAACCGGGTTGGACCAACGCGGGGTTTGCTGACAGTCAATGGCCGGGCGTTCGCGTCGCAAGTTATCCCAAAGACAATCTGATTGCTCCTGTGGGACCGCAGGTGAGACGAATCGAAGAACTGAAGCCAATCAAAGTCTTCAAGACTCCGGCCGGGGAGACGGTTGCCGACATGGGACAGAACATGGTTGGCTGGGTCCGGCTCAAAGTGCAGGGTGCCGCCGGCACGACCGTGACGCTGCGACACGCCGAAGTGCTGGACAAAGCCGGCGACTTCTACACGGCGAACCTGCGCGCCGCAAAGGAGACGGTGCAATACACGCTCAAAGGTGGCGGGCTGGAAACTTACGAACCGCACTTCACGTTCCAGGGTTTTCGTTATGTTTCCATCGAGGGCTATCCCGGCGAAGTAACTCCGGAGAGTCTCACCGGGATCGTCATTCACTCGGATATGCCGCGGACGAGCGAGTTCGAGACGTCGAGCCAACTCATAAACCAACTTCAGCACAACATCATCTGGGGGCAAAAGGGTAACTTCCTGGATGTCCCGACTGACTGCCCGCAGCGCGATGAGCGCCTGGGTTGGACCGGCGACGCGCAAGTCTTTTCACGCACCGCCGCCTTCAACATGGACGTGGCAGGCTTCTTTACTAAATGGCTGAAAGACGTCGCCGCGGATCAATTCGAGAATGGCAGTGTGCCTTACGTCGTCCCGAACGTGCTGGGCAATCGTCCCACGGGACAGCCGGGCGGTTCCGCGGCCTGGGCTGATGCGGCGGTGATCATCCCTTGGAACATGTATCTCAGCTACGGCGATAAACGAGTGTTGGAGCAGCAGTACGACAGCATGGCCCGTTGGGTGGAATATGAACGAGCACGAGCGGGGGACGATTACATTTGGAGCGGCGATTCTCACTTCGGCGACTGGCTCGCGTTCGCGACTAACCGCGCGGACTATCCGGGCGCAACCACGAGCAAGGATCTAATAGCCACTGCCTTCTTCGCGCACTCGACGGATCTGCTGCAGCGCGCAGCGCAAGTCCTGGGTAAGCGCAACGATGCGGAGCGCTACGCCGAGCTGCTCGCCAAGATCAAGAGCGCCTTCTGCCGCGAGTTTGTGACTGAGACCGGGCGCGTAGGCGAGGCTACGCAAACCGCCTACGCGCTGGCGCTGCAATTCGATCTGTTGCCGGAGAGCTTGCGCGCCGTCGCCGCTAAGCGCCTGGCGAATGAGGTGCGGACCCGCGGACATTTGACTACCGGCTTTGTCGGCACGCCCTATCTTTGCCACGTGCTCAGCCGCTACGGTTATCTGGATGAAGCGTACCTGCTGCTCAATCGCGATCAATATCCGTCGTGGCTCTATCCGATCAAGCAGGGCGCAACGACGATCTGGGAACGCTGGGATGGACAGAAGCCCGACGGAACATTCCAGGACAAGTCAATGAACTCGTTCAATCACTACGCGTACGGCGCCGTCGGCGACTGGATGTATCGCGTGATGGCCGGCCTCGAGATTGACGAATCCGCTCCGGGCTACAAACACATTTTGATTCAGCCCCAACCCGGCGGTGGTTTCACGCGTGCAAAAGTCAGACATCAAACGCCGTACGGCAAGGCAACTTCGGGCTGGGAGATCAAGGATGGCGAGTTTTTCCTGGCCGTGGAAATTCCACCCAACACGCGCGCGACAGTGCGCCTGCCCAAAGCGCAACTAGCCAACGTCACGGAATCCAACCAAGCGCTCAGCAATGGCAACGGCATCGCGAGCGCACGTCAAGAAGGTTATGCCGTCATTGTAGAAGTCGGTTCCGGAACATATCGCTTCGCGTATCCATGGGACAAGTAACTGATTAGTCTGGCCCCCCGTCAGTCTCGAGGCTACGCTCGCCGTATGGTTCGAAGTCGGTCGGTAGATGCACACAGAGACTATGCAGCAGTTATGCAGCTCTCTCTTTTCATAAGGCTCCGAATAGCGTAGCAGGCTGCTGAAAACCTCCCTCTCCTTTAGGAGTCTGTCGGGAAAATCGGATTTCTCCGTGTAGGCTCCATGATCTCCGTGTCTCGGTGTTGAAATTTGCTTTAGAAAAGAAGCACCACGGAGGCACGGAGAACACTGAGAAGTACAAAGACTAATTTTTCCGACAGACTCCTCCGCAGGCTGAACGATTGGGCCGCTCGTCTTGTACGAAGCGGCCCGAGGTGTGGCGATGAATTGATCGAAATTGACGGGCTGGTCAGAATCCACCGAATTACTTCTCGACGATGTCCTTCTTCTGGCTGACCACGAACGCCAGCAAATCATCCTTCTCCGCCTGTGGAACTTTGTATTTGTCCAGGGCGGCGACCAGATGCTTCGCGGCGGCGTTCCAATCATCCTCAGAGATTTTCAGCCCGGTGTGGACAGTTTTCATTTCGCGACCGGTGTAAACGCAAGGCCCACCGGCGGCGGCGCAGAATTGATCCAGGATGTGTTGGCGCAGTCGCTTCTTCGAGTCATTGCTGAAGCCGCTGAAGAATCTCTGAAAGCGTGGATCGGTTGCCAATCGCGTAATGAACTCGTCAACCACGGCGGCAATTGCATCATATCCGCCGAGCCGCTGATAAAGCGACTTTGTGTCCTGGGTTGCAGAGGTCATCGAACCATTCATTTGCGCTTGCGGCGCCTGACCTACAGCCACTACCGCTAACGCGCTCAACAAACAAAGAGTCACGACAATCTTCTTAACGATGAACATCACTTAAGGGTCCTCCTTTATTCAAGCGAATGACCGGAGCCATTCGGGTAAATGGTTGAAATTTGAAACTGCAAGATCTGTTTCTATTTACGAATGCAATCGCGGTTTGGATTTTACCGTATCGCAAGGTGTCAACTTACGTGGCTCCTGAATTATTCACGAATCGTTCCGCCGCATCGCGGCGATTTGAGTTTAGCCCTGTCTTTTAAGGCAGGGTAAGCGCGCCATAATCAGCCTTTCGTCGCCTTAGCGATGGCTGAAAGCTGCCTCGCTCAACCGTCGCTGACGCGACGGATAGCTCTAGGCAACTCCGGCCCCGGTCTTAAAAGACCGGGCTAAATTCACGCGTCGCTCCGCGACATAAGAGATTCAAATTCAAAACCCGGCACATTAATGCCAATCGGTTCGTGAATGGTCCGGGCTAACTCGGACTGCTCAGATAAATTGCGCCCGTGGGCTGCGCCGATCCATGCTTTGGTTCCAGGGTAATGGCGATGACGGCCTTTTCGCGCGCCTCCGGCGGCATCAGGTCGGCTATCGTCGCGCGTCCCGAAGCATCCACGGTAAAAACTTTGCCGGCCATCGGTAAGTGGCCTTTGGGAATGAACCAAAGTTCATAGCCCATGCCGGCAGGCGCGTCCGGCAACGCCTCCGTCATCAGCATCGCCTTACCAGTCTTTTGATCGAAGACAAAGGTGCCGCGGGCTGTCTGGGCCGCGGCGGTTCCTGTCAATTCCATCTTTTTGGCGTTCTCTGAACTGAGTAAGGCAACCAGGTCGCGCTGTTGTGCCAAAGCGTCGCGGCTTCTCGCGAGTTCGCGTTGTTGGGTGGCGACCTCACGAGTTAACCTCGCAATTTCTCGCCGCGATGTTACGTCACGCCTCCACAGCCATAACACGCCGCCGATCAAGGCGACGAAAGCTACAACCGCGGCAATCCTCAGAAGCGTCGGCCAGAGACTACTCGGGCGTCGCGGCGGCATCGGGACAACTCGCGCTGAAGCTTCTGTTGTGTGTTTCGCCGCGAACAGGATTTTCGCTCGCAGTTCATCGGACGGCGCGGTTGGCGTTGCCGCGTGTGCGAGTAGAGCCGCGGTTTCGAGCCAATCGGCAACTTCTGCGCGGCATTCCGCACAACCGCTCAGATGATCTTCAAAGGCTCGCGCGTCGGTTGTGTCAAGCGCGTCGAGCGCCTGCGGCGCCAGCATTTCTTTGTAGTCTTCGTGGACCATCAGTGTTTCAGAACTCAAGCAAGTAGCTGAAGTCCCCCTCTCCCTTTGGGAGAGGGTTAGGGTGAGGGCTTACGTGCGAGATATTCACCCCTACAACCCTGTCTCAAGCCCTCTCCCCAGCCCTCTCCCAAAGGGAGAGGGAGTTTTCAGCGTTCCCCTTGAACTCGATCTCTCAAAAGTTCACGCAGCTTGATCATTCCGGAACGCACTCGCGTTTTCACTGTTCCCAAAGGAACGGCCAGACGAGTGGCTATCTCGGTTTGGGTCAGCCCTTCAAAGTAAGCCAATAGCAGCGCGCGCCGTTGCTCTTCAGGCAATTCAATAAGCGCTTTGCGCACCGCGGCGCCTTCTTCCGAACGCAGGGTTTCCGCGGTTGCGTCGCCAATTACGTCCCTCGCCCATGCGGCCGCTTCGGTGGCGATCCGCTGGAGCGATCCGTGAGACCGCAGCCGATCGAGGGCGCGGCTGCGAGCGATCGTGACCAGCCAGGTAAATGCTCGCCCGCGGGTTTCATCAAAATCGTTTGCCCGCCGCCAGACTTGCAGAAACGTTTCCTGCAAAACATCCTCCGCCTCGGCGCGGTCATTCAATATACGGAGGATCAGGCCGAACAGGATTAGCCGATAACGATCATAACAGGCGGCCAGCGCAGCCTCGTCGCCGCGCGCCACGGCCCGCAAGAGATCGCTGTCGGAAATCTTTGATGGCTCAGCTTGCAACGGTAATTCTCGTAGGAAAGTTCAATTTGGGGCAGAAACCGCGGGACTCAGTCTCACCGATGCGCCCTCGCGATTCGCGCGTACTCGGATTCTGCGATGTCCCGTACCATCGGCGTTCGAGGCGTAAGTGATCGTGTAGGCCGTGCGCAATTGCGCGACGACGTCGTCATAGGCCTTCTGCAAATCTTCGAGTCGTTTAATCGAGTAGAAAACACCGCCCGACGCAGTCGCCAGTTTTTGTCCTTCCTCAGCCGCGCGGGTCGTAATCGTTAGATAGCGCGTGCGCAGAGGATCGACGGTAATCGAGGGCTGGGGAACGCTTGATTCCGGAATCAAGCCCGACGGCACGTACAGCGGATAAATGAGCGCGCCGGATTCACTGGTCGCTTCAATGATGGCGGGAAATGGCACGAACGATTTGTTGTCGTCGCCGTCGGAGAGGATGACTATGGCGGTGCGATCGCCTCGCAAAGGCTTCAGCGTGTCGCTCAAGATATAGCCCAGCGCATCGTAGAGCGCAGTGGCGCCGCCGGCATCGATGTCATCCAGTTTCTTCGACAACATGCTGCGATCGGTCGAGAAGCCGGAGATTACTTGAATGTCGTCGCGAAAGCTGATGATCGAAATGCGATCCTGCGGACTGGCGGTGTTGAGAAAATCACGCGCCGCCTTGCGGATGAAATCGATCCGCTCTTCGACGCTGCCGGAAACATCGAGCAGCAGCACCAAATTAAAAGGCTCCGTCGTCGGGGTAACGTTTACGATTTTGCGTTCGGCGCCATCCTCGTAGACTGCAAAGTCCGAAAGCTGCATGCCGGCGATCGCGCGTCCGTGGTGATCGGTTACGCTCGCGTTAACGCGCATCAACAGCGGCGTCACTCTGGTGGCCAACTCTCCGGGCGGTCGCAGGCTGACGAGCGATGGTTCGCGCTGCGGCGGCGGCAAGGTTTTCGCATAATCGCCAAACAGGTGCGGGCTCACTTTGCGA
>QHXE01000510.1 GCA_003222835.1 Acidobacteriota bacterium
ACTTACTGTTTCTCCTGCGAGGTGGCGGCGCGCATATGGCTTTCGATGATTTCGTCGCCGATTTTCCGGCCGAACTGTGCGGACACAAGATTGACAGCCTTCCTTACACGCCATGGCAAGTGATCGAACACATGCGCATCGCGCAATGGGACATCCTGGAGTTTAGCCGCGACGCTTCCCACAAATCGCCGAAGTTTCCTGAGAGTTATTGGCCGAAACCGGATGAAGTCGGTAACACCGAACTTTGGTATGAAACTATCGACAAGTTTCGAGCGGACCTAAAGCAGATGGAAGATATTGTCGCCGATCCGGCAAGCGATTTGTTTGCAAAGATTCCGCACGGCGACGGACAGACACTTCTACGCGAAGCGCTTCTGGTTGCCGATCACAATGCTTATCATCTGGGAGCGTTGGCGGTGATGAGCCGAATCCTGAAGGCTGAGCGATAGTCATTCGAGGACCTCGAGTGCTGCGCGCAGAGTGAACCGCCGTTCATACAATGCCTTGCCCACAATCACGCTATCGACGCCGCTTTCAACTGCCGCTTTCAATTTCAGCAGATCGTCAATCGATGATACGCCGCCTGACGCCGTCACTTTCAACCCGGTTTCGCGCGCAATCAAACTCGTCTGTTCGACATTGGGCCCAGTGAGCATTCCATCGCGTTGAATGTCGGTGTAGACAATTCGCTCGACTCCGATGGCTGCCACACGACGCGCCAGAGTTAGAGCATCGATCTCAGCTTCAGTTTCCCAGCCGCGAGTCACGGCCTGTCCAAGATTCGCGTCAATACCGGCGACGATGATCCCTGAACCGAATTTTGCCAACATCTCAGCGAAAGTCTCCGGCGATTCGGCAGCCACGGTTCCGATTACAACCCTGTTCAGACCTATATCGATCGCGTCGAATATATCCTCAGTAGTTCGCAAGCCGCCACCGAACTGCACCGGAATACCGACCGTATCAAGGATCTTTCGAAGAGCTCTTCGATTGCGAGAGTTTGGTTCACTGAAAGCTCCGTCCAAATCGACGACGTGAAGCATCTCGGCGCCATCGTCCTCGAAACTCAGCGCGACCTCGACCGGATCGGCGTTGTAGACTTTGGTAGCATCTTTGCGGCCTTGGGCGAGACGCACGCACTGTCCGTTGCGCAAGTCAATGGCCGGTATAATTAGCATTGAAGTAACTCAGGGCCGTTGAATACGAATCCTGGATAACGAAACGATCCGAAAACATCCTCTCATTCTCGCCTGCGCTTTAGCCAGGCGTACCATTCTGCCCAAATGCTTAGGGGAAACCGTTTAAACGGTTTCTCTTCCGATCGCTGTGATGCTAGTCACTCGGCTGAAGCGCGGGTGGGACTGAGATCTGTTTCCGGTTTTTCTCAACAGTCTCCCAAGTTTTCAGTACCTCTTAATCAGATTAATCACCGGTTCGAACAGCTTTCCGTTCGTCGAGATCGCATTCCCGCCATCGATGGTTCTTTCGCCGCGCCAATCGGTGAAAGTTCCACCGGCCTCTTCAATGATTGGCAACAGCGCCGCACAGTCCCAAATGTTCATCACCGGATCGAGCATGACGTCGGCGCGGCCGGTCGCCACCAGTATGTGACCGTAAGCGTCACCCCAAGTTCGGCGCGTCTGAACGTTTTGCTGCAAAGCGTCCGCGGCTTGCCCAAATCCGAATTGTTCACACGTGCCGAAGTCCGTGGACAAGAGCAAAGCTTCATCGAGCGACGCGGTCGAAGAAACACGCGCCGGTTCGTCGTTCCAGAAGCAGCCAAGTCCTTGCGCCGCATAGACGGTTTCATTCAACGCGGGAAGGTTAACGACTCCGAGGAGTGATTCTGCATGAATCTCCAAACCGATCAGTACGGCATACAGCGGCACGCCATGAACAAAGGAATATGTGCCGTCGATCGGATCGAGAATCCAGCGCCGTTCCGACGTGCCCGGTTTCTCAAGCTCTTCTTCGCCTAAGATGGCATCGTCGGGAAAAGTCTGCTCGATCTGCCGGCGCAGAAACCTTTCGGCTTCACGATCGGCTGTCGTCACGAACGAATTGTCTGCTTTGCGCTCGGCAGCAAACGAACCTTTGAAATATTGCAAGGTGATCGCGCCGGCTTCACCCGCAATGCCGACGGCAAAATCGAGAGCCGTGTCTTTCAAGGCACGGAAACGATTTCGGGGTCCCAGTAGCAGTTCATTCGTCACGTCAGCGACGATTGAATTACGCCGAGTTTCTTTGACCTATTTTTCCCTGAGAAACCAGTCGTCGCTGACGCGACGCGGATCTATTCCGTCTCGCGACCCGGCCTTGAAAGACCGGGCTAAGCTCAAGTCGCCGCTATGCGGCGAAGCAACTACGGAGCGGCAGGACGTCGGCGCCCCAACTCAGCCGTCACTTCCGTTAGCGAAACCTCGCGCTCGGACAACAGTACGAGCAAATGATAAAGAAGATCGCAAGACTCTCTGACTAGGGCATCGCGATCTTCATTCTTCGCAGCGATGATTGTTTCGCTGCATTCCTCGCCAAGTTTTTTGAGAATCTTGTCGAGTCCCTGTTCGAACAGATATGCCGTGTAAGAGCCTTCGGGCAGTTCTCGCCTGCGAGATTCGATGACCGAGTGGAGTTCATTCAGAACATCGCCGATCGACTCATCCCTTCGTTGTTCAATGGTATTCGAGGTCTCATGGATCAGGTTATGAAAGCAGGACACTTCGCCTGTGTGGCACGCAGGGCCATTGGGCAGCACCAGAATGCGCAGCGCATCTCCATCGCAATCAACTGTTACCGAGACGACGCGCTGCGTGTTGCCAGAGGTTTCACCTTTGTGCCAGAGTTGCGCGCGCGAACGCGACCAGAACCATGTCTCGCCGGTCTCGATGGTGCGGCGGAGACTCTCTTCATTCATGTAAGCGAGTGTCAACACCTGGCTGGTCTGCGCGTCTTGCACGACCGCCGCCACAAGTCCGTGCTCGTCAAATCTAATCTCATCAAAATTCATCTGACTGTGACTCCTTGTGCGCGCAAGTAATCCTTCACTTCCCCAATTTTATAATCGCCAAAGTGAAAGAGCGATGCTGCCAGGACGGCGCTGGCGCCTCCATTATCAAGAACTTCGTAAAAGTCTTGCAGGCGTCCCGCTCCACCCGAAGCAATCACCGGGATGCGTACTGCGGAACTGACCGCACTGGTTAGCTCAAGGTCGTAACCCGCGCGCGTGCCATCGCGATCCATGCTGGTCAAAAGTATTTCGCCGGCGCCCAGTTGTTCCGCGCGAGCAGCCCATTCGACAGCGTCCCAACCAACATGCCGGCGTCCGCCATGCGTAAACACCTCCCATCCTTTCTTCGCATCGCTCGCGTCTCGACGGCGCGCGTCAATCGCTACGATCATGCACTGGCTGCCGAAAGTTTGCGCGCCTTCAGAGATCAGCGCCGGCCGCTCCACCGCGGGCGTGTTGAGTGAGACCTTGTCGGCGCCGGCGCGAAGAATCGCGCGAATGTCTTCGACTGATCTAAGGCCGCCGCCCACAGTCAGCGGAATGAAAACTTCATCGGCGACGCGTCGCACCAGATCGATGATGATCGCACGTTTGTCGGACGATGCGGTGATGTCTAAGAATGCCAACTCGTCCGCACCTTGAGAATCATAGGCCCGCGCCTGCGCGACTGGATCACCCGCGTCAACCAGCGAGACGAAGCGTATGCCCTTGACCACGCGTCCGCGATCGACGTCGAGACAGGGAATGATGCGTTTCGCCAGCATGTGTTGTCACTCCCTCTCCCTTTGGGAGAGGGCTGGGGTGAGGGGCGCAGCTAGAACGACAAGAGAAAAGTCTATTCTTCCCTGCGCGTATGCCCTCACCCTAACCCTCTCCCAGTGGGAGAGGGCATTGCCGCAAACTGAAGTTTGTCGGACAATTCGGCAAAGTTACTCAACAACTTCAGCCCGTTGGCTTGGCTTTTCTCGGGATGAAACTGCACCCCGGCGACGTTTCCCTGCGCGACGATGGACGCGTACTTTTTGATGTAGTCAGTTTCTCCCAACACAACGTTCGGTTCATCGGCTGCGCAGTAATACGAATGAACGAAATAGAAAAATGAATCATCATCAATGCCTGCGAGCAAGGGATGCGCGCTCGTTTGTCGGACCTGATTCCAGCCGACGTGAGGTACGGGCAAATCTCCGGCGAAGCGACATACCTTTCCGCGCAACAAGGCAAGTCCTGGCGTCCTTCCAAACTCTTCCGACTCTTCGAACAACAACTGCATGCCTACACAGACGCCGAGCAGCGGGATTCCTTCGGCAACACGCTCCCCAACCAGGCGATCGAAGCCGCGTTCCGACAGAGCCCTCATGCAAGCGGCAAACGCGCCAACGCCTGGTAAGACCAAGGCTTTAGCTTCACGAAGAGCGTGTGGATCGTTGCTGATTATTGCTTGCGTTCCCGTGGCCGCAAAAGCCTTCTCGAGTGAGCGCAGATTGCCGACGCCATAATCAATGATTGCTATGCCGGTCATGATCTTCTTACTCCCTCTCCCTTTGGGAGAGGGCGGGGTGAGGGGCGAAGCTGCGAAGTTAGAAAGAGACACTTAGTTTTGGTTCCGTCCTTAGACCCTCACCCTAACCCTCTCCTAAAGGGAGAGGGAATAAATCAGAGCATTCCCTTCGTGCTCATCACTCCATCAATTCTCGGATCGCGAGCAACCGCCTTGCTCAAAGCGCGCGCCGTTGCCTTGAAGCTCGCTTCCAAAATGTGATGAGTATTCCTGCCTCGCAGCAGATCGATGTGTAGATTGCATTTGAGTTTTTCCGCGAACGAGCGCCAGAAATGTTCGGCCAGTTCGACTGAGAAATTGCCGATGCGCTGCCGTCGCGTCTTGACTTCATAGACGAGATAGAAGCGGCCTGAGAGATCAATGACGGAGCGGCACAACGCTTCATCCATCGGAACCACTGATTCGCCATAACGCGAGATGCCGGCTTTGTCGCCAAGCGCGCTATGGAATGCCTCGCCCAGGCAAATCGCGATGTCTTCAACGGAATGATGATCGTCAATGTGCAGATCTCCACGGCATTCAATTTCGAGATCGAAAAGACCGTGACGAGCGAATAACTCCAGCATGTGATCGAGGAAAGGAATGCCTGTGGATATGCGAGCAGTGCCACCTCCATCGAGCACGAGCGATACTCTAATATCTGTCTCTTTCGTCTTGCGGTGAATGTGACCCGCACGGGTTTTGGTTTTTCTTGTCATCGTCTCATTCTCACCGAGGCTTTAGCCCGGTGATAGCTATGTCATCAGGATCGGGAAACCGTTTAAGGGTTTCCTTCTTTTCGTAGTGCTCAACTACCACCGGGCTAAAGCCGCGGTGTGAATTAGAGCGACGCTTCAATCGATCCAAATATCTCGCGCAGCGCCGCCAGCAGTTGATCGTTCTCCTCGGGTGTTCCCACGCTGATGCGAAAATAATCACCGAGCATCGGATAGGCGCTGACGTCACGAATCAAAATGTCGCGTTGCAGCAACTCCTTGAATACCATTCGCGGACTCATCGCGGATCGCACCAACATGAAGTTGCCCCGGGAAGGCACTGGCTCAAGACCCTTAATTTCCTTCAGCCGTTCGTAGACGCGATCTCGCTCGGCGCAAATCAGATTGACGAGCGGCTTCAATTCTGATTCATACATTTCAACAGCAACTTGGGCCGCTGTCTGCGAAACGACGTTGAGGTTATATGGCAACATGGCTTTCGCGATCTCTTGCGCCAACTCGGGAGCAGCGAGCAGATAACCGACGCGTAAGCCGGCCATAGCCATTGCTTTTGAAAAGGTACGCAACACAATCAGATTTGGATACTGCCGTAGGAGCGGCACGACCGTCTGGCCGGAAAACTCGTGATAGGCCTCATCTATTACGATCAAACCTCGGGTCGCTTCAAGCAAAGATTCCAACTCTCTTCGATCGATTACGCAACCGGTCGGATTGTTCGGCGAACAGATGATCGTCACTTGCGGCGATGCCGATTCAATCGCGCCCCGCAACGCTTCGCCATCGTAAGTCAATTCTGAATTGAGCGAAATGCTGATCACTTCACCGCCAAGCACGGTCGTTATCTGCCGGTACAGAGCAAACGTCGGCTCGCTAATCAACACACGCGTTCCCGACCCAACTGTCACCATCAGCAAAGCTTGAATTAATTCATTCGATCCGTTTCCGGCGATGATTCCATCGGCCTTCCAGCCGGCAAATTCGGCCAAACACTCATGGAGAGCCCGGGCATGGAAATCAGGATAACGCGACCATGGTCTTTCATTCAGGCGTCTCAAAGTCTCGCTTCTGATCTCCGGCGGCGCATCCCACGGATTTTCATTCTGGTTGAGTTTGACGCCAGCGCGGGCGGGACTCAGCGAGTACGCCTGTAACGCTCGCACTTTGTCTTTGACGATGTTCAATGGCTCTGGCATCTCAATCTTCCGTCGCTCGAATGAGCACCGATCGCGCGTGAGCTTCCAATCCTTCTGCCCGTGCTAAGGCCGCAATCATGCGCGCAGTGCACTTAGTCTCCTCGGCTGAGAACTTCACTGTGTTGGTGCGCTTAATAAAGTCATTAACTCCAAGCGCGGAAGAGAAGCGCGCCGTTCGCGCAGTTGGCAGCACGTGATTCGGCCCTGCCAGATAATCGCCGACCGCTTCCGGCGAGTAATCGCCAAAGAAGATCGCACCGGCATTTCGTATCCGCGCAGCAATCCGCTCCATGTCGCAACTCATAATCTCCAGGTGCTCCGGAGCGATTTCATTTACCAAATCGCAAGCTTCATTCAAGTCCTCGACCACGACGATCGCGCCGTACTGCGCGAGGGATTTTTCAATGACCTCGCGCCTGGGAAGTTCGGCGACCTGCGCTTCTAATTCACGAGCGACCTCTTCGGCCAACGTGCCGCTGGTGGTGATCAAGATGGCGCACGCGTCATCACTGTGTTCGGCTTGAGCCAGCAGATCCGCGGCCACGAAGGAGGCGCGCGCCGTGTCATCAGCGATCACAACCACTTCGCTGGGGCCGGCGATTGAATCAATACCAACGACGCCAAAGACCAGCTTCTTGGCCGCGGCAACGTACTTGTTTCCCGGGCCGGTGATCTTGTCGACGGACGGGACTGTTTCGGTTCCGTATGCGAGCGCCGCGATTGCCTGAGCGCCGCCGACTGCATAGACCTCATCAACGCCAAGCTCACAAAGGGCCGCAGCCACTGCCGGATTCTCATTCAGCGTGCGTGGCGGAGTAGCGATCACGATGCGCTCAACACCGGCCACCTGAGCGGGAACCACATTCATTACTACGGAGGATGGATAGGCGGCCGTGCCGCCGGGAACGTAAACACCGACGCGGTCAATCGCGTTTACTCTCTGGCCGAGACGAACACCATTCGGGCCATCAATCTCCCACGACTCCAGGCGCTCAGCTTTGTGGAAGCGGCGTACCCTGGCAATCGCTTCACGGAGGCCTGCAATCACTGCGGCATCGGCACGGCCGGCGAATTCTCGTAGCGTTTCTTCCTTTACTCTGAGTTCCGAAGGCGGTAGCAAAAATCCATCAAAACGCTCGGTATATTCGACCAGCGCGGCATCTCCGCGCGCGCGCACGTCGTCAATGATACCCGCAACTTGCTCCATCAACGCAGCATCGAGCGCGACGTTTCGTTGCCCTATCCGTCGTAGCTTCGCCGCCAGACGCTCCTGGTCCTTGACCGGAATTAATTCAATCATGCTTTACGGTCCTCGTTGGCTTCTCTCAGCGCCTCGAGCAGACTTGAAACGAAGTTCGCTTTCAACTGATAGCTGGCGCGGTTAACCACGAAACGCGCGGACGATTTGGCGATGACTTCGACGATCTGCAATCCATTCTCGCGCAGTGTGGCTCCGGTCTCGACCAGATCGACAATGCAATCGGCAAGACCTAAGCCGGGCGCCAGCTCCACCGATCCTGACAGTTCGATGATTTCAACGGGCTGACCATGCTCGCCAAAATATTTAGCTGCGATGCGCGGATACTTCGTCGCCACTCTGAGCATCCCAAAGCCGTCGCTTAAATTGCTGTCTGGCGCGGCAACCACGATGCGACAGCGACCAATCTCAAGTGTTAGCGGCTGCAACAGATCGGCTTCCGATTCAAGCAAAACGTCGCGACCCACAATGCCGCAATCCGCAATTCCATGTTCGACATAAACCGGCACATCAGCAGGTTTGACGAAAATGAAACGATAGCGCCCGGACTCGTCTTCGATCGCCAGCCGGCGAGAGAGACGGGCCTCATCGGGAAGTCGCAGGCCGGCGCGGGCCAACAAAGCGAGCGCTTCGGCCTGGAGCCTGCCTTTCGCGATGGCAATGGTCAGGTTCGTCAAGGTATCAGATCCCGCTTCAGATTGATTACTACTCGGTCACCCCGCTCGCGCTTTCGAAGCGCTTCGCGAAACAGCACCGCTGGATCTTCATCCATTATGAGCGCCGCCGTCCGCTCCGCCACTTCGCCGAGTCTTGAGATCGATTCATTCGCACGCATCGCTTCCGCGAGCGCATCCAGATCCAGCACGAACCCAACCGCCGGTTCGGCCTTTCCGAAATTTGCCGTCAATTGATCGTATCGTCCCCCGCTGCCGACGCGCATTCCCACACCCGCAACATAAATCTTGAATATCAGCCCGGTGTAGTAATCCAAACGCGATACGTCGCCCAGATCAACTTCGAAGTGCGCCGACAGGCCAAGTGAATCAATGACGCCCCAGAGGGCTTCCAATCGATCAAGCGCGGTTACCGATCGATCGTTGGTAATCACGCGGCGTGCGTTTTGAAATACTTCACCCCTGCCCGAGAGTTTTACCAGTTGAGCGAAGCTCGCGCATTCTTCCGTCGATGCAAGCGTCGAGGCCAAGGCGTCCGACGATGCCGTTAAAGACTTCCAGGTCGTTGATCGTAATCGCGTAACTACCATCGAGTCCTAACGAGGAAAGAATTTCGACCGCGATCAGCAATACTTCGGTGTCCGCCGCACAGCCGTTGCGGCCTATGAGTTCACATCCGATTTGGGTTGATTCTCGCCGCCATTCGGCGTGAGATTCTGCCCGCAGGCGAAAAACCGGCGCCGCGTAAGAAAACCGCAAAGGTCGTTCGCGTTTGGCCATCAGAGTGGCGGCCGCGCGCGCAATGCCCGAGGTCACGTCCGGCCTGAGCGCCAGCAGTTTACCGTCGGTGTCGGTAAACCTGAATGCATCTTGCGCTTCAACCGATCCCATGCCCCTCTCAAAGAGCGAATAATAGTCCACGCTGGGCGGCGTGATCTCTTCGTAAGACCATGCTTTGAAGATAGACATCGCCGCATGTTCGATGGCCCTCCTCAAATGCGCTTCTCTACCAAAATAGTAGCGAACTCCGCTGGGAATGGCTGAAAGTGACTCTGACATGTCTTGCGCTCCGTTCCCTTTGGTGAGTGCGTTAGTTTGGAACCGAGGCTGCCTCGATATTCCCATAGCCCTTACGCTGGCGCTCTCCCAAACGGATACTTTTTATTTGATCATTCAAACCGCAAAAGCGAAACCCGCCGCCGGATTCATTCAGGCTGCGGGCTTCAAAAGAAAGCTGATTGTGTTCTAAGTTACTCTTGCTGGAACTCGCTGACCACAACCACTGAAGCGCCGCCTCGCCGCCCATGATAATGAGCCTGATGGTGCCGGTGGTGGTGATGAGTTCGCATATTCATGCTCCTCGATGCAGCAGTTCTTATACGCGAATCAATCGGGACCTGTCAAATGTCTCTGCGGCTTACTTGACCGGAGTTCCTCGGCTAGCTTGATGCGTTTCGCCAACTCATCTTTGATGCCCGGACTTATGGCCAGCGCGCGCGCAAAGTCTTTCCTGGCTTCCTCGTCCTTACTCTGAAGCAGCAGCGCCAGTCCTCGATTCATGTAAGCATTCACCAGTTCGGGATCGAGCTCCAGGACCCGATTGAAATCGACGATCGCTGCTTCGAGCTCGTTCAGATCCATTCTGGCAGTGCCGCGTCCCTGATACGCCCAGGCCATTCGCGGTTCAAGCCTGATGGCGCTCTCAAAATCAGAGATTGCGCGTTGCCAATCGCGTTTGTCGATCCAAACGAAGCCCCGATTACAGTAAGCACGCGCGCTGCGATCGTCGAGCGCGATTGCCTTATTCAAATCGATCAGTGCTTGATCGGTTTCACCCATTTGCTGTCGCAATGCGCCACGATTCGAGTAGGCGGAAGGCATGCGGGGATCGATTGAGAGGGCGCGATTCCAGTCGCTTAGCGATCCTGCCTTGTCGCCCTTTGCGTAGCGGGCACTGCCGCGATCCAGATAAGCTACAGCGAAGCCAGGATTGATCGTGATGGCTCGATCCCAATCCAGGATGGCGCCCTCCCAATCTCCCTGACCATAGCGCGCCAGACCTCGGCTGGTGTAGGCGTAAGCGGTAAAGGGATCGATTACGGTCACGCCGGAAGCATTATCAGCCGAGATGGCGAAGCCGTTTGCCATAGCTTTATGGGTCCCCGATCGATCCACATCAAGCCGCGAGCTAATCTCGATGGCCCGCGAAAGTTCCTCAATCGCTCCGGCTAGATCGCCGCGCTCAAGTTTCTTATTTCCCTCTTTGAAGTGTTCTAAAGCCGCACGAGGAGTTTGGGCAGAAACTTGAGCGCCAAACAAGAAAATTGCGAGCCAAAAAACGATTCGATAGCAAGGCACTGGTGACCTCCTTGATTTCTTTGGGCCCGTTGGCGATACAAGAACGCATATCAGAGCCCAAAACAAACGTAATTTTGAAGTTGAAGCGCGGTCACCCGGTGCGCTAAGATGCGGTCACGACAGACGATGCATTTTCGCGCGCCGAAAGGCAACCGAAAATTTGCGTTGTCCTCAGGCCTCGCGGCTATCGCAAGTAGCCGCGAGGCTTTTTACTCTTTTCGTAACTACTAAACGTCTGAGAGTCTCAAAAGTTTGACAAATAATCTCGACTGCGATTCAAGGATGAATCTTCACTATCGGATAACTTCAATCTCAATCAAGCGCGATATGATGAAAGGTCTTGCATGAGTTAGTGAGGTTAGGCAGTAAAAGGTTTCATGAAGAAGTCGGGCGATTGGCGAAGATGGGTTTCGCATCAATCACCCTTATTCTCAGGCGCTCCCGACCCGATCTGTAAGGAAATCGCCACGCGGAATATGTATTTATGTCCGACCCGGAGAGTTTCATTCGCAACAGCCGCAGGTCGGACTATCAGTTAGACCATGTCTCAAGCCCTGTTTTCTCCGATTGCCTTCTGGTGCCCGGTGTGATAGGGTTCCGCGCTCTAGCGGCATCCAGGATGGTATTTTCCGACTGCTTATTACCCGCAATTCGGTTCGCTTTCCGCCGCTAATCTTCAAGCAGGGTTCTTTAGATCCTCTGGTAGGTTCTTAATTTAAGGCCTCGCAGTTTAGTTATACCAGTCGCCTTCATCGGCGTCTGTTACTTTCGCGGTCGCCATGCGGCCCCCGTTTTTCGAAGTACGCATGGAGTGATCGACAGGAGCAGAAGGATGATCCGAGACGACCGTTTTTATGCCTTTATCGTTGCCCGCACATCCCGATCCAGAGCCCATATCCGCCGCATCTGCGTACACAAACGCTGGCTAAAAGCTGGCGCGCTGATGTTGGTTGCGGTCCTGGGCGGTTTGATCTACGGCTTCTACGGCCTTACGCAGCAAGCACAACATCTGCGCATCGATCGCGAAAATCAAAAGCTGCGCGCTGAGAACGAGAAGCAGAAACAGGAGTTACAAAATCTGAACAACCGAGTGGACGCGGTGGAAGATGCTTCGCGCAAACTAGCCGAAATGTCCGGCGTACAAAAAGACGCTCCACCAGCGCGAGGCCAAGGCGGACCCGCGCGTCCGATTGACAGTGCCGCGGCGCTGGCCGTTCTGGTAGCAAAAACTGAACGTCTCGAACGTGAGATGCACACCTATGAAGAACTGCTGCGTAGTCGCGGCATGACGCCGTCGATCTGGCCCGTCAGCGGAAAACTCGAGACTGGGCTGGGCCCACGCAGAAATCCATTCGGAGGCCGCGGCTTTGAATATCACGAAGGTCAGGATATCGATGCCGCCTACGGCACGACGGTGCTGGTGGCCGCCAGCGGCACGGTCACGATCGCGGGATGGCAGAGAGGGTATGGCAATGTAGTCTATGTCGATCACGGCGCTGGCCTGTC
>QHXE01000511.1 GCA_003222835.1 Acidobacteriota bacterium
GCTGGCAGAGCGAAGCGGCGACGCCGCTTTGGATTCACATCCGACGAACTCCAGTTTGTCGTCTACTTCGTCATTCACGACAAGCTGACATCGATCCAAAGCGCCGTCGCCGCTTCGCTCTGCCGGCGCACCCAAAAACGAAATCGCGCTGCTCTCAACCGAAGCTGATCGCAGCGCAATCTCGGATTCTTATGAACCACCGAAGCGATTCGTAAGATGGCAGCCTGACTGGCCAAGCACAAGCTGCC
>QHXE01000512.1 GCA_003222835.1 Acidobacteriota bacterium
CGTGGTCACGGTGAAGCGACTTTGGCCCAGGCGCGATAACCGGCGACGAACACCGCCAGGAAGCCGCCGCCAAATTGCACCGAGAAAATTAGTGAGCATCAGACCAGAAGAATATCATGCTCGAAGACAGTGACCTGAGTGCGGCGTACCGCATGTCCGGTGATTTCCTCCTGATGATCGATTAATTCGCCCGAACTCCATGCTTCGTTTATTATCTTCGGGACATGACCACGGCTGTTCAAAAAGCACCCCGAATTACTTTGCATGATGCTGAACTGCTCGCCGCCGATCTTTATGGTCTAGACGTTTCTGCGGCGCCGCTACCGAGCGAACGCGACCAGAACTTTGCGTTGAGGAATGCGTCAGGTCAACAGTTCGTCTTGAAGATTGCCAACCCTGAAGAAAGTCTCGAGTTCCTTGACCTTCAGAATCAGCTTATTCAGTTTCTCGCGGTCCGCGACCTTGACCTGCAGTTCACACACATCGTGCGAACCAAAGCAGGAAAGGCGATAGACACGATCAAGGGCGAAGACGGGCATCAGCACTTCGTTCGCTTGTTGACCTGGATTGATGGCGTCTGCTTTGCCAAAGTCGAACGGCACGATCGCAAGCTACTTTCTTCACTCGGGCGGGCTTTGGCGCAGATGGATGCTGGACTCGCGCAGTTCTCTCACGACGCGGCGCATCGGTCTTTCTACTGGGACCTTCGCAATGCCGGCATGGCCCGAGAATTAATCGGCCTGCTGCCTGAGTCTCGCCGGGCCATGATCGAACGATTCTTTGCCGAATGGGAGAAGATCGATTGGAGTAGTTTGCGTTTCAGCGTCATCCACAACGACGCGAACGACTACAACATTCTGGTTAGTCAACGACCTGAACAGCGGGTCAATGCGATTCTCGATTATGGCGACGTGGTCCATACGGCCACCGTTTGCGATTTGGCGATTGCCCTGGCTTACGTGATGCTCGATAAGCCCGACCCGATTGGCGCCGCGGCTCAAGTAGTCGCGGCTTATCACGAAACTTATCCGCTCGATGACACTGAAGTTGAGGTTCTTTACACGCTCGCGGCGACCCGGCTCTGTTGCAGCGTTTGCTTCGCGGCCAGGCAGACGCATGAGGCTCCTGACAATGAATATCTCAACATCTCGAATGCGCCGGCGTGGAGGTTGCTGGAAAAGCTTTCAAACATTTCGTTGGATTGGCCCACTCGGATCTTTCGTTATGCCTGCGGGCTGCCGGTGGTAAACGGGCAAGGTTCGACTCAACCGCAAACATCCGTTGAGTTGTTGTCAGCGCGCCGGCGTCATCTCGGACCATCGCTCAGCGTTTCTTACGAATCTCCACTGCACATCGTCTGTGGCTCGCGACAGTATCTCTATGACGCCGGCGGTCGTCGCTATCTCGACTGCGTTAATAACGTGGCGCATGTGGGACACAGTCATCCTCTGGTAGTACGCGCCGCCTCGGAACAGATGGCGATTCTCAATACAAATACTCGTTATCTGCATGAACACCTCCTTGAGTACTGCGAGCGTTTGACTGCGACGCTGCCGGAACCTCTGAGCGTGGTGTACCTGGTTAACAGCGGCAGTGAAGCAAACGAATTGGCGCTGCGTCTGGCCCGAGCGCACACGGGTGGTAAAGATGTGATCGTCGTCGACTCCGCTTATCACGGCAACAGCAGCGCGATGATCGATCTCAGTCCTTACAAGTTCGACGGACCAGGCGGCGGAGGCTGTCCATCGTGGGTCCACAAAGTGTCAATGCCTGATGTCTACCGTGGTGCGCATCAAGGCCCGGATGCCGGCCCACTCTATGGCGGCGAGGTGGCGGCTGCCGCTCAAGAAAGCCAGGGCCTGGCTGCGTTCTTCTGCGAGTCGGCACTGAGCTGTGGCGGTCAGATCATTCTTCCGCCGGGTTATCTGAGCGATGCCTACGCCGCGGTCAGAAACGCCGGAGGAGTCTGTGTCGCGGATGAAGTGCAAACGGGGTTTGGCCGTGCGGGCCAGTATTTCTGGATGTTTGAGACGCAGGGTGTTGTGCCGGACATTGTGACGCTCGGTAAACCAATCGGCAACGGCCATCCGTTGGCCGCCGTCATCACGACTCCCGAAATTGCCGCGTCGTTTGCGAACGGGATGGAGTACTTCAATACCTTTGGCGGGAATCCGGTTTCGTGTGCTGTTGGCCTGGCAGTCCTCGATGTGATTCGCGACGAGGAGCTACAACAGAACGCGCTCGAAGTTGGCGATTATCTGAAACAGCGGTTGCGTGAATTGCAGAACCGGCACTCGCTGATTGGCGACGTGCGCGGGCTTGGCTTGTTCATCGGCGTCGAATTCGTTCGCGACAGAAAGACGCTCGAGCCAGCCGACGTTGAGGCCGCTCATTTGGTCGAGCGGATGAAAGAGCGCTGCGTTTTGCTCAGCACGGATGGCCCTTACCACAACGTGATTAAGATCAAGCCGCCCATGGTTTTCTCGAAAGCGGATGCCGACCTTCTAATTTCGGTTTTGGATCGTGTCCTCGAAGATAGTTTCTCCACGGTGTAAGAAAACTTAGCCTCTCGTGAGTCTTCATAATTAAAGCGCACAATAATCAGAGTTTAGCTTCGGCAGAATATCTCAAAGCACGATTCCGGAATCAAAAGCGCGAAGGGCAAATAGCATAAGGCAGAAGTTGAAGACAGGGATTAGGCGCGATCTGCCGCCTCCAACCGTTCGACGTCAGCAAGGTCCTGCAAGCGTGCTGCGGCTTTCTTATTCGTGATTAGGTGATGACGAGAAATCACCAAGGCAGGTACGCCGCCAAAACCAATCTCCAAACGATCAGGCCAGGCGTTCGCAAAATCGACGCCGTCAATCTCTGTGATGACATCGATGCGTAACGGAGGCATTCCGATCTGAAAGATCGTTCCTCCTTTGCTCAAATCATCCGCAGTGAGATCGCCCAGTGGCGCGCCGAAGTCGGAGAGTCCCTTTAGCACTCTCTGAGCATTCTCTCGATCCGGTCGTATCCACACGTCCAAATCTTTCGTCGCGCGTACGTGACCGTACGCCGCGAGAGCATGCGCGCCTACGATTAAGTACTCAACGCCGTGCGCGTTGAAGGCGAGTAACAGTTCTTTGAAGTCTGAGTTCACGGGCTGGCAGTTCGTTCCAGGCGAGGCAAAGCTTAGTCAGCGTCCACACCGCTTCGATCCGTTCCTCAGGAGAAGTGCCAATCCATTGATCATCCAGAGGCTCGGATCGTCCTCCGCGAATAACTCTGCCACTGATTTGTTCGCGCCGCGAAGGTTCAAACATGCGTCAATTATAACATGTCAACCACTAATGGCCCCGCGGGAAATCTTGATCGTGTGCGCTCAACTCACTTCGCCTTCAATTCCTGCGAGCGGCTGGATCATTGATTTGTCGTGGCCGGGTTTGCGAGGGCAACTTCTCTTTGCGCATGGTTTCTTCTTCGAGGGGTTTGGTTCGCGCAATTGCCGGCGATCATAGCATGAGGGATCGAACTCGGATAAACCTTCTCGCGGACTAGCAACACAGATTTAGGACACTACCAAGCAGTCAAATACCGATGCGGCCAGTACCGCGTTCCACATCAACAAAAAAGACCGGATGCCCTTCAAGCACCCGGTCATTCTTTCTATCAAGAAGTTGCTGTGTAGCTTACCCAACCTTCGTTCCGCACTCGTCGCAGAATTTGGCGCCGGGCTTGAGTTCATGTTGGCAATTCGCGCATTTTGCAGGAGCTTGCGAAGCACCGCATTCGTTACAGAATCTCGCGCCCACTTTTAAATCTGCTCCACATTTCACGCACTTCACAGTTGCTGCTGTTGACGGAGCGCCACCGGAAGTTTCGGATACAGTCGCGCCGCGTTGCTTCATCGCGTCGGTCATCGCGCCCGCCATGGCGTTACCTACCGCGAAACCAGCGCCCAGTCCGGCTCCTATTCCAGCACCGCCGCCCGGATTCTGCGCGGCGTCGCGCATAGCTTGGGCGGCTTGGAATTGCGTGTACTTACCCATGTCACCGAGCACGCCCATCTGGGTGCGTTGGTCCATCGCGGCTTCGACTTCCTGTGGCAGGGAGATGTTTTCGACGACGAACTTGGTTAGCTCGAGGCCGAGCGACTTGAATTCATCTTGCAGCTTCTCACGCGAAAACTTACTCAGCTCGTCGTAGTTTGAAGCCAGATCGAGCGCGGCGATCTTTGATTCAGCGAGCGCATCCGAGAATCCGCTGACCATCGTGCGCCGCAATTGTCCTTCGATGTCTTCGGTAACGAAGCGCGCGTTGGTGCCGGCAATTTGCTTGATTAACTCGCGCGGATCGGCGACGCGCATAGAATAAATTCCAAACGCGCGCAGCCGCACCATGCCGAAGTCGGCATCGCGCATCATCACCGGATTCGATGTGCCCCACTTCAGGTCCGTGAACTGTTTGGTGTTGACGAAATAAACTTCCGATTTGAACGGCGAGTTGAAGCCGTATTTCCACGCGCCAAGTTTGGAAAGGATCGGCGTGTTGCCTCCTTCGACGGTGTAACGCCCGGGACCGAACACATCGGCGATTTGTCCTTCGTGCACAAAGACGGCGGCTTGCGATTCGCGCACAATCAATTGCGCGCCGTTCTTAATCTCCTGACCGCGAACTGGGAAGCGGTAGAGCATCGTGTCGCTCGAATCGTCGAGCCACTCAACGACTTCTATGAACTGCGCGGTCGGACTGAGCCGGTCAAGAATTCCCATTTGTTTTCAATCTCCTTTTTGGCCCATTCCAAACGATTCGCGGGCCGAAGCTATTATACGGTCAAAAGACGCGCGGTGTTCAACTTTCACGAGCAATTGACAGGATTTACAGGATTGACAAGGAGGGTTTAGCAGAACTCGCGACTTATGGCTTGGCCGCCATCAATCCTGTCTATCATGTAAATCTTGTCGATGTCTTCTATGCTTTTGGATCGTTAGCAAAGCCAACGCTGTCAATCCCCCAAATGAATCAATCATACTGTCGTAAATCGAAGCGGTGCGCGAGCGCACAAAACTCTGATGAAACTCGTCGCCGAGCGCGTAGATAACGACGAGCGAGAGAGAAGCCCAAAACCATCGTTTGCGAAGCAGTTCGCGAGAAGAAGTTCGGAACGCGTGCGCGGCCAGCAGTGCGAAGATCGCGTATTCGCTAAAGTGTCCCGCCTTGCGAATCATAAAGTGAATCAAGTTCAGCGTCGCTTCGCTGATATTCGGAAACAGCCAGAGCACGACCGGCCGCAAGATCGTGCTGGTGTTCGACGCGGACATCAGCTTGGTCGAAGCAAGGAATATGAACGCCGCCCATAAAATCAGTGGCCCGTAGCGCCAGAGGCGATGCGACCTGATAAAGTCGAACCTGTCATTTTCGCTCGGCGCAACCGCGTTAGAGTCCAACTTGTTCTCGTTAATCATCCCGTTCTCCTTCGCAGGCTACCGCAGGTCGAGCCGCGAAAAGAAATTGGCTTGACACACTTCCCAGCCCATTGCTACTATATCGGCGCACGATACGTTGACGCCGGCGATGTTTCATATCTTGCTGGCGTTGGCGGACAGAGAACGACACGGCTATCACATCATGCAGGAAGTGGACGAACGCACCGAGGGCAAGGTGCGATTGGGGCCCGGTACTCTCTACGGCTCGATTAAGCGGATGCTCGCTGACGGCATGATCGAAGAGACCGAGGAACGACCGGACCCCGACATGGACGATGAACGACGGCGCTATTACCGGCTGACCGATTTTGGATATCGGGTAGCCCGGGCCGAAGCAGAACGACTGGCACATTTGGTAAAGACTGCGCGAAGCAAGAAGTTACTTTCGAAGGCTTAGGTGAGTCGATGACTGCCACTACGGCAAACAACTCTACACCGCCAGAAAGGCGATTTCATCCGCTCTCGCTGCGTTTATACCGCTTTCTATTGATGGCTTATCCGCTTAATTTCCGGCGTGAATACGCGCCGCACATGGCCCAGGTGTTTCGTGATTGCTACCGCGCAGAGAAAAGTAATCGCGGGCTGCCGGGCGTTTGTCGTTTGATTCTTCGCACACTTCTCGATCTGATGCGAACGGCTCCAAAAGAGCACCTGGAGAATTTGGGAAAGGACAACTCAGTCATGAAAAACCTGCGCAAAGACGCTCTAGCACTGCTCGGATGCGTCGGAATAATCGTCCTGGCTTTCCTGTTGTTGAGTTATGGAAGAAAGCATGAAGTCGCTTCGATCCTGTTATTCGGATACGCGCTGGATGCCCTGGTGACGGTTGGGATTGTCGGCAACCTGATCGTATTCCTGCTAGTAAAAACAACCCGACTCAATCCGCTGCGAACTGCGTTTTGGACGCTGCTAATAATAAATGGAGCGCTGTTGCTTGTGACTGTGTTTATCGGCAGTCGCGTGGGCGGACCGTTTAGAATCGGAAGTGTCGTCGTGGGTTATCTCGTGAGCTTTGCCTTCTGGTTTAGCTTGCATTGGATTTGGGCGAAGGGCAAAGGCCAGTTGGCCGTGAGCAGTAAGCAGCAGTAAAAAGGTAAGCGCTGACTGCCCAACACTGATTGGTTAGGCTCCCTAAATAACGAAAAACTGTTCTAGTTGGAGGCTGCTATGAAACGGACGTTTACATTGCAGAAGGGCGTAGTGTGGCTCTCTTCGGCATCGGCAATCCTGGTTTTGGTTTCACTGGTTTTAGCGCCCTTCTGGCACACGTCGGCAACAAATGACGTCAAGGCAAGATCTCAACAGGAAACGGACGCAGCTAATCTGGCTCGCAGAATTGAAAGGGTCGAGACCGGATTGCTTCCACCCGCGGTGGTGAAGGGCGAGACGCCGGCAAAGATGAAGCTCGCGGATCGCATGCGATTTTATAAGACACCCGCGGTGAGCATTGCCTTGATTAACGACGGAAGGATCGAGTGGGCGCGCGGTTATGGCATGCTGGAGGCCGGAGGCAAAGAACAGATTACGCCGGAAACGCTGTTTCAAGCCGCCTCGATCAGCAAGTCACTAACGGCAATGCTGACGTTGCGTCTGGTAGAGCAAGGCAAGCTCGATCTTGATTCCGATGTTAATAAGCGACTGGTCTCATGGAAAGTCCCGGAGAACGAGTTCACAAAAGAGCAGAAGGTAACCGTTCGTCGTCTGCTGGCGCACACTGCGGGCGTAACGGTGCCGGGATTTCTCGGCTACCCGGCGGGCGAAGCTGTGCCTACCGTGCGGCAAATACTGGAAGGCGAGAAGCCGGCTAACTCCGCTCCTATTCGCGTCGACATGACGCCTGGAGCCAAATTTCGTTACGCCGGTGGCGGCTATGTCATCTTGCAGCAACTGATGATGGATGTTAGCGGCAAGTCTTTTCCGGAATTGATGCAGAAGACGCTTCTGCAAAGACTAGGAATGACCCACAGCACTTTTCATCAACCGCTCTCGCCGGATCTCGCTTCCAGAGCGGCGGCGGGTCATCTGCCTAATGGCCAGGAGATCAAAGGCAAGTGGTTTGTCCTGCCCGAACTTGCTCCCGCTGGTCTATGGACCACACCGACAGATTTGGCTCGCTTTGTGATTGAGGTGCAGAAATCAAGATTAGGGAGATCCAATAAGGCGCTCTCCGCGGCAAGTATCAAGCAGATGTTGACGATCGAGATTGATAACGTTGCCTTGGGCCTGCTTGTGGACGGGCAAGGCAACTCGGCACGATTCAGCTTTAGCGGCGCCAATGTTGGCTACAAATGCCGCATGTTGGGTTATATGAACTCTGGTCAGGGCGTCGTCGTGATGACGAACTCTGAAAATGGTGCAGAGCTAACGGTGGAGATTATTCGCAGTGTCGCGGCTGAATATGGCTGGCCCGATTTTCATCCACGAGAGAGAGTCGTCGTCAAAGTTGATCCCGGAACCTATGACTCCTATGTCGGTGAATATGAGATTGCTCCCGGATTCATTCTGGTGGTGACCAGAGAAGGAGACAAATTGATGAGCCAGGCGATGCCCATTCCGCTCCCGCCGAGCGCAGCCGGTCAGCCGAAGTCAGAGATGTTTCCCGAGTCTGAAACCACATTCTTCGTGAAGGATGCTGACGCTCAGTTCACTTTCGTCAAGAATGACAAAGGGCAAGTGATACAGGTGAACATCCAGCGTACTACGCGGCTGTATCAGGCTCGGAAGATTAAATAGGCGCGAGGTCGAAACACCTTTCGTCGATAAGGAAATGAGTACTGATCGCGCGCCCGCGATGTTACTGGAGGGCAAATAAGCGTTTCTATGTTTGGTTAGGATTCAAAGCGCCGCCGCGCCGGAAACGATTTCTATGATCTCGCGCGTGATCGCAGCCTGGCGCACGCGGTTCATGTTCAGCGTCAGCGAAGAAATCAACTCGCCGGCGTTCTTGGAAGCTGAATCCATCGCGGTCATGCGCGCTCCCTGCTCCGAGGCGATCGATTCCAGCAGGGCGCGAAAGATTTGAGTTTCAACCAGACGAGGGAGCATGTGGCTGAAGATTTCGGCCGGCGGTTGTTCGAAGATGTAATCCCTGGCTTCGGCAGGCTGCTCTTCCGCGGTCGCGCGCGAGATTGGTAGAAGCTGCTCGACCACTATTCGCTGGCTGAGCACGGACTTGAACTCGGCGAAGATGAGGAAGACTTTGTCGATCTCTTCATTATCCGTAAAGCGCTTAATGATATCGTGCGCCACATTCAGTGCTTCCTCAAATTCGACGCGACCCTTGCCAGTCAAACCCACGTATTCGCCCACGATTTCTCGACGCCGGCGATAGAAGTCTCGGCCTTTTCGTCCGATGGTCACGAGTTCGATTTTCTTGTCTGCGTGCTCCTTAAGAAAAGCCTGGGTCGCTTTCAGCAGGTTGGCATTGAAGGCTCCACAAAGACCTTTGTCGGCCGTTACCAGGACGACCAGATAGCGTTCGTCACCGCGCGCATCGAGCAGTGGATGATGGAACTCTTCGGTCGTTTGCGCGGCCAGCTCGCTAAGCACTTCGCTCATCTTGTTGGCGAACGGACGGGCGTTGATGACGCGATCCTGCGCGCGCTTCAACTTCGCGGCAGAGACCATCTTCATCGCTTTGGTGATCTGCTGCGTGTTCTTGACCGACTTAATGCGCCGGCGAATGTCTAGGAGATTTGCCATTCGAAATCAGTGAAGAGTAATGAGAAATGCATGATAAGTTTTCTCATTACTCATGACGCATCACTCATCACTTTGTTTTTATGCCGCGATCGCTCGCGCTTCTTCAGCCCAACGATCTTTGAAATCCTTCAGCGATTGATCGAGGTCTTTCTGAATCTCGTCGCTGATTGCTTTCTTCTCGCGCAGCGCTTGCAGAACGCCCGGATGTGAGTTTTCAATGAAACGCACCAACTCTGCTTCGAACTTCTTAATACTCTCGACCGGCACATCGTCAACGTAGCCATTGGTGGCGGACCAGATGATCAGCACCTGCTTCTCGACATCCATCGGCTGATACTGCGGCTGTTTGAGGATCTCTGTGAGCCGCTCGCCGCGCGCAAGTTGCGCCTGCGTGGCTTTGTCGAGATCCGATCCGAACTGCGCGAACGCTGCCAGCTCGCGGTACTGAGCAAGGTCGAGCCGCAAACTTCCCGCGACTTGCTTCATCGCTTTGATCTGCGCCGCCCCCCCGACGCGCGAGACTGAGTTTCCGACATTGATCGCCGGACGAATACCGGCGTTGAAAAGGTCGCTTTCCAAAAAGATCTGCCCGTCCGTGATCGAGATTACGTTGGTCGGAATGTAAGCCGAGATGTCGCCCGCCTGTGTTTCGATCACCGGCAAACTCGTCAGCGATCCGCCGCCTTTCGCGTCCGAAAGCTTTGCCGCGCGCTCCAACAGACGCGAGTGCAGATAGAACACGTCGCCCGGATAAGCTTCACGGCCCGGCGGCCGTCTTAACAGCAGCGAAATCTCGCGATACGCCGCTGCTTGCTTGGATAGATCGTCGTAAATCGTCAACGCGTGCTGGCCGCGATCGCGGAAGTACTCGCCCATGGCCGCGCCTGAGTAGGGCGCTAGAAATTGCATCGCGGCCGGATCGGACGCGGTTGCTTTCACGACGATCGTGTAATCCATAGCGCCGAAATCCTGTAGCGTCTTCACGACTTGCGCCACGGTTGAAGCTTTCTGTCCGATCGCGATGTAGATGCAAATTACGTCCTTGCCCCGTTGATTGATGATCGTATCCACCGCAATCGCAGTCTTGCCAGTCTGACGATCGCCAATGATCAGTTCGCGCTGGCCCCGGCCGATCGGCACCATTGAATCGATTGCTTTCAATCCGGTTGGGAGCGACTCCTTCACCGGCTGGCGATCGACGACTCCCGGCGCGATGCGCTCGACCGCGTTGTAATCTTCGGTAATGATCGGCCCGCGCTCGTCAACGGGATTTCCCAGCGCATCAACGACCCGGCCCACCAATGCCTGGCCGACGGGTACCTGCATGATGCGGCCGGTGCGTTTTACGAGATCGCCTTCTTTAATTTTCTGAAAATCGCCGAAGAGCACGACGCCAACTTTGTCTTCTTCGAGATTGAGCGCCAGCCCGCGTACCTCATGTGGAAACTCGAGCAGCTCGCCGGCCATGACTTTCTCCAGACCATGAATCTCGGCGATGCCATCACCGACCTTGATCACGGTGCCGACTTCCATGACGGTAACGCCCGCTTCAAAGTTCGCGATCTGCTGGCGAATGATTTCGTTAATTTCGTTTGCTTTGATTGGTTCCATATGTCATTTCCGATTGCCCATTGCCGATTGCCAATTTTTTTGAACCGCCTTAAAATTGGCAATTGGCAATCGAAAATCGGCAATGTCTAGCCCGCCATTTTCTCCTTAATCTGCTGCAATTGATTTCGCACCGAGCCGTCGTACACTGTCGAGCCAATGCGCGTTACGATGCCGCCAATCAGTTCCGCGTCGGTAGCAAAATCCACGCGCACTTTCTTGCCGGTTAACCAGGTTAACGTCTCGTATAGCTTTTTCTGTGCGCTCTCGGGCACGGATCGTGCCGTGGTGACTGTGGCCGCGATCATGCCGGCACGTTCATCGAGCACGTCGGCGAACTTCCGATTGATTTCGCCAAGCTCCGTCAAGCGTTGATTTTGCAGCAGCACCTTTAAGAAGTTCACGGTTGTCTGGCGTGGCTTTACCCTTTCGATGAGTTTATTCAGTACGGCGCGCTTTTGATCCAGAGCGATCGTTGGATTGCGAAAGACTTCCTGAAGGTTCGTGTTCGACCGAAACAATTGTTGCCAAGCATTCAGCTCTTCCTGCACCTCGCGCGCTTCGCCGCGTTCAACCACCACATCCGCGAGGGCCGAAGCATAGCGGCGCGCGATCATCTGTACACTCATTGCGCCGCGCCTCCCAGTTCTTCAATATTGCGCGTAATCAATCGCGTATCGTCTTCGGGTCGCATCTCGCGTCTAATCATTTCTTCGGCCAGGCGCACACTCTGCTCGGCGGTATAGCGGCGCAACTCGTTGCGGGCTGCTTTGCCGGCGCTTTCGATTTCTCGTTGCGCTTGATCTTTTAGCTTGACGATGTCGGTTTCAGTCGAACGCGCGATGCGCTCGCGCTCTTGCTCGGCTTCGTGCTTAGACTGCTCTTTAATCGTCGCGACTTCGGAATCCAGCCGCGCAAAACGCTCTTCGACTTCCTTTAGTTTCGCCATGGCTGCGTCGCGTTCTTGCCGCGCGCGGGCCAACTCGCTCTTGATATTTTCGCGCCGGCTCTTGAAAGCCTCGCCCAATTTCACTTTTTTGGTCAGAACATAAACCAGAGCCAAAACAAAGATTCCCAAATTTATAAACTTCCACAGTTCAAAGCCGGGATAATCCCACCACCGCGGTTCCACCAAGGCGACAAGGAAGTGACTGATTGCAAAAGCGATTGTCATGAGTCTAGTTCAGATCCGCGCCCGTGAGCGGGCGACTGAGCACGCGCGCGCCAATCTCGCTGGCGATGCGACGCGACTCAGTTTCCAGAGTTCCCCGCGCTTCTTCGGCCTGACCTCGAATGCTTTCCTTCTCTTTGGCTGTTGATTCGGCTATTTCCTTCCGCAATTGATGCAGCTTCTCCTGGCGCTCTTTCATTGCCGCGCTGCGCTGGCTCTCGGCAAACGAGTATGCTTCGCCGCGCGCCTGTCGCAATCGACGTTCATAGTCCGAGAGCTTTTCGTTGACGCTCTTAATAATCTCTTCCGCTTCGGTCAGTCGCCCCTTAGTCCTTTTCTCGCGCGCCTCCAGAATGCGGTTGATCGGTTTATAGAGAGTTGCATTCAGCACAAAGATCATTACCAGGATGATCAGAATATGAAGCAGCAAGGTGCCATCAGGCACAAGTTGAATCGAGTTTTCCGCAAAGCCGAGCGGCAACGTCATGATGATATTTTGAGCTGGGATTTTGATGTTTCAGACACGAATCTCGGATCTTTCATAAAACTTGAATCTTAGATTCTTGAGATCCGGTCTTATAAGAAGACCTGAAGATCGCTGATCCAGTACAGTGACCCAACCGCAACTGCACAAAAGCTTTGAAGGCTAACATGCGATTTTATTAGGCGTCAAGGAGCGTTGCGGCCTCCCTTGACATCGCTTTGCCGCGCCGCTACGCTAAGTGTTTTCCTTGAACGGGGGAATTATTATCTATGCCTAAGCGGACCTTTCAACCGAACAATCGCCGCCGCGCCAAGACGCACGGATTTCGCGCGCGCATGGCCACTAAGAATGGCCGGCTGGTGCTCAAACGCCGCCGCGCCAAAGGCCGGAAGCGGCTCACTCCGGCGCATTACTAAACTTTTGGTTGCCACTTTTAACGACGCGCCGGCGAAGATAAGTCAGACGTTGCCGAAGCGGCGCCGGCTGCGCGCGCGGGCTGAATTTCAAAAGGTTTATGCCGGAGGGGAACGTTTTGACGGCCGCTTGCTGGCCGCCTTTTTACGTCGGAATGATTTGGCTGAGCATCGCGTCGGCGTAACGGCATCGAGCAAGGCGATTGGAAAATCGAACCAGCGCAATCGAGCAAAGCGCCTACTGCGCGAACTGTTTCGGAGGAGCGCGAGTGAGCTTAAGCCTCTGAAAGAGAATTACGATTGGGTATTGAACGCGAAGCGCGCGCTGCTGGAGGCAAACGAAGAACTTCGCTTTCGCGAGTTTCGTAGGATTATTGAGCAAGTGGCGCAAGCCGAGCGGCGTAGCTGACTCCCTCTCCTTTGGTAGAGGGCCGGCGTGAGGGCATAGCAGGGCAGGGTTAGAATTTTTTTACTCTTTTTACTCTTAGTAGCGTGGATGCTCGAGGAGAACATAACAAGGTGGATTGCCGTCGCGCTAAGCCCTCACCCTAACCCTCTCCCAAAGGGAGAGGGAAACAAACAGTGTTTTCGATGCGTTTCATTTTGATTTCACTCGTGAAATTCTATCAAGCAGTAATCTCGCCGTGGCTGCCGCCTTCTTGCCGTTTTGTTCCGACTTGTTCTGAATATGCGCGCGAAGCGATTGAGCGTCACGGCGTGTTGCGGGGAGGTCGCATGTCCGTTTGGCGGCTGCTTCGTTGTCAACCGTTTTGCCCAGGCGGTTACGATCCGGTGAAATGAATGTCCGACAAACTTCAGTTTGTCGTGTGAATAGGCCGTCGAATGGCGGCAGCGACAATCTGAAGTTTGTCGGACATCGAATATACGAATGAAACAGCAACAACGATTTATCGTGGCGCTCGTCGTTTCAGCAGCAGTGCTGATTCTTTGGAACTACGTGTTCCCGCCGGCCAAGCCACTACAGCCAAATGTGAATGCGAACGCGAATGCCAACGCAAACGCTCAGCCGTCAACCACATCTTCGCCGCAGCCTACGTCGCAACCAACGACAAGGGCCAAACCTGCACAGGCCGTCCAGGCTTCTGCGCCAACGGCAGAGCCTAATCCGCAGCGAAAACTGCGCATAGTCACGCCTTTGTACGAAGCAACGCTCGATACTCACGGAGCGGTGGCGACGAGTTGGATTATTACGCGAAACAAGAACACGGGCCGCGAGATTTACGCAGCTAATTCGACTAGGAGCAATCCTGAACCGCTGGAACTGATCCCGACGCCACCGGCGGGCGTCGCACTGGATCAACTTTTTCGTCCTCTGCAGATCGTCACTGATGAGCCAACCGTCGATGCTCTTCTGTCTGGCAGAAACTTCCGAGTCTCCGGCCCTAATGCTGAGTCAGGCGATGAAACGATCAATGTTCCTAGCGGTTCGCAGCAAATCGATTTCGTCATTCACGATGACGCCACCGCGCTGGATGCGACGAAGCGCATCACGTTTTTCGCCGATCGATACAGCACCGAAGTCGAACTCAAAATCTTGCGCAACAATCAGCCCTTGCCGCAAGTGAAGTTGGCGATTGGGCCCAGCATTGGCGATCAGGGGATTGAGCATCACAGTTTTTACACCGTTGCTCCGGAAGGCATCGCCGTCGTCGATGGCAAGGCTGAGCGCTTTCCCGCCGAGCCGATTCATAGAAACGCGGGTGGTTGGTTCAGCTCGCCGCGGCCCGAAGGCGCTGATTTGCAAAAGGTCGGCGGCAACGCCAGTTGGGCCGGAGTTGGCGACACGTACTTTGGGATGATTGCCGTGCCGCCGAAACCGGTCTCGGGACTTGAGTACCGCACGGTCGCTTTCGAACACAAGACCAACGACAAGCCCGAGCAGCGATTTCTGATTACCGGCTTGCTCCCAGTGCCGACTGACGGTGCAAAAATAGAAATCTATGTTGGCCCCAAAGATCATCGGCTGCTCGACCAAGCCAGCAAGGAAATCGCGAAAGCAGGCGGTGCTCAGGTCGATCTGGGTGAAGCGATCAATTATGGATTTCTTGCTTGGATGCGACGCGCGCTGGCCGTTCCGATTCTTTTCTCCATCAATGCGCTGCAGAAAACAACCGGAAGTTACGGTGTCGCTATCATTCTCTTCACCATCTTCATCTATTCGCTTTTCTTCCCACTCAAGTGGCAATCGTCGCGCAAAATGAAAAAGGCGCAGAAGTACGCGCCGCGCATGAAAGAGCTGCAAGAGAAATTGAAAGGAATGAAGCAGAGCGATCCGCGCATGAAAGAGTTGCAGATGGAGCAACTGCGCTTGATGAAAGAAGCAAACCCGCTCGGTGGATGTTTGCCTCTGCTGATTCAGATGCCGTTTCTGTTTGCGCTCTATAGCGCGATTACGATTTCGATCGATTTTCGGCAGGCGTCATTCTTGTGGATTCCTGACTTGTCAGGTCCCGAACCTTATTTTCTTTCTTTCCTGCGCGTCCTGCCGATTCTCTTTGCCGGGTCGATGATCGTTTTGCAGTTGTTGACGCCGCAGCCTTCGGCCGATCCGCTGCAGCGTAAAATGATGGCCGTTGGCATGCCGCTCTTCATGCTTTACATTTTGTGGAGCGCGCCGGCGGGCCTGCTGCTCTATTGGTTGGTCGGTAACATCGTAGGCTTCGTGCAACAGATGCTTATCAACCGCCTCACCAAGACTGACGAAGAAGCGCCACCGCCTGATGAGAAAGGCGCGAAGAAAAAATCGGCGAAGAAATTGAAGCCAGCAGAAGCGTGATGATTCGTCATAGACAGGAT
>QHXE01000513.1 GCA_003222835.1 Acidobacteriota bacterium
CTTGGCGCTATCGTGGTGCGCGAAGCCGTGAGGCGCGCGGGCGTAAAACCCGAAGACGTTGATGAAGTGATCATGGGTTGCGTGATTCAAGCCGGCTTGGGTCAGAATCCGGCGCGGCAAGCAGCACTTTACGGAGGCTTGCCCGACAAGGTTTCCGCAGTGACGGTGAATAAAGTCTGCGGGTCGGGCCTGAAAGCGGTGATGATGGCCGCGCAGGGAGTTCAACTCGGTGACACTGAGATCGTTGTGGCCGGCGGCATGGAATCGATGTCCAACGCGCCGTACTTGATTCCTAAGGCGCGGGAAGGATATCGGCTGGGGCACGGCAGGATGTTGGATTCGGTAATCCAGGACGGTTTGTGGTGCGCGTTTGATGATCAGCACATGGGCTGTACCGGTGAATTGGTTGCTGAAAGATTCGATGTGTCGCGAGAAGCGCAGGACGAATACGCTTTGAAGTCGCATCGCAAAGCGAGCGCGGCCATCAAGTCAGGCAAGTTCAAAGACGAGATTGTGCCCATCGACATTCCGCAGAAGAAAGGCGCAGCCATTATTTTTGACACGGACGTACCGGTGCGCGAAGACGCGTCGCTCGAATCACTCGCCAAGCTGAAGCCGTCGTTCAAAGAAAGCGGGACAGTAACCGCGGGCAATTCCCCAGGTCTAAATGATGGGGCGTCGGCGGTCGTTGTCGCTTCGGCTGATCGTGCGCAGACGCTCGGTATTGAACCGATGGCGCGAATCGTGGCGCAAGCTACGTCGGGCGTCGAGCCAAAGCTGGTGATGATGGCGCCAGTCGAAGCGATTCGAAAGCTACTAAAGAAAACTGGCTGGTCTTTGAATGACATTGACTTGATTGAATTGAATGAAGCCTTTGCGGTTCAGCTTGTGGCGATCATTCGCGAACTAAATCTCGATCCGGAGAAAGTCAACGTGAATGGTGGCGCCGTTGCGCTCGGTCACGCCATCGGACAATCCGGTTCGCGACTTCTCACGACAATGCTTTACGAGATGAAGCGTCGCGATGCGCATCGTGGGATCGCAGCATTGTGTCTCGGCGGTGGGAATGCGGTGGCGATGGCCGTGGAACGATGACTGCCGAGGAGCACAACAAGACGCTCGCCACGCTCCACTTCGTTTATGGGGCGATGCATGGTCTTACTTTGCTAGGTCTGGTGCTTTTGGTTGTGGTGGTCGAAGTAGCATTGCCCGCGTCCGATGCAATTTCAGGGTCCTGGATTGTCGTTGGCGTTATGGTGTTCGTGGTTCTTTTGTTTGCGGTAGGATTACTGCCTTTAATTGTTGGCTATGGATTAATGAAACGAAAACTCTGGGCGAAACCTTTGGCACTTGTCCAGGCGATCGTTTCGTTGATTAATATTCCGATCGGCACGGCGCTGGGCATCTATTCGTTCAAGTTCTTGCGCAGCGAAGGCGGCGTGCTGTTGTACGGAGGCAGGGCGTCTACGGGAAGCGAAAAAGAATTGCAAGAGGCCATGCGCCGCGCGCAACCTTTGATGAATTGGGCCGATCGGTTGAAGTAGAGGTTTGAAATTGCATTTCCCTCTCCCACCGAGAGGCCGACCAAGGGAGAGCGGGACGCTAACACGGAATCACAGACTGAGAGTCGGACTGCTTGATATATGAACAAAGTTTTTGGAGTAATTGGCGCGGGAACGATGGGCAATGGTATTGCTCAGGTGGCGGCGCGCGCGGGGTTCGACGTGGTGATGCGCGACGTGGGGCAGGAGTTTCTCGCGCGCGGCATGACTTCCATCGATAGGAGCTTGCAGCGTGACATTGATAAAGAACGCCTGAGCAAGGATGAGAAACGCGAGATTATGGCGCGGATCAAGACGACTACCGACATTGGCGCGCTCAGCGAGGCGGTCATCGTTGTCGAAGCTGTCAATGAAGACTTAAGGGTCAAGACTGAAGTTTTTAGATCGCTCGATGAAGTCACAAAAACGGATGCGATATTAGCTTCGAACACATCTTCAATATCAATCACGAAACTCGGCGCCATCACCAAGCGGCCAGACAAAGTCATAGGCATGCACTTCATGAATCCGGTGCCGGTGATGAAGCTGGTCGAGGTTATTCGCGGCGCGGCGACTACCGACGAGACTTATGAAAAGACACGAGCGCTGGCAGAGAAACTTGGCAAGACACCGCTTGAGTGCCAGGATTCACCAGGCTTCATTTCGAATCGGCTCTTGATGCCGATGATCAATGAAGCAATTTTTGCGTTGTATGAAGGCGTGGCCACGCGTGAGAGTATCGACGGCATCATGAAGCTGGGGATGAATCACCCAATGGGTCCGCTGACATTGGCTGATTTTATCGGCTTGGATGTTTGCCTAGCAATAATGAACGTGTTACATGATGGGTTCGGGGATTCGAAGTACAGGCCGTGTCCGTTATTGAAGCGATACGTCGATGCGGGATGGCTGGGAAAGAAAAGCGGTAAAGGATTCTACGAATATTAAGAAGGAGATCTTAGGTCTTTGGTCTATGGTCTATGAAGACTGAGGGAGCAAAGCTAAGGCCGATCTCAGATTTAAGATTGCAGATCTGAGATCGCAAATTTCAGAATCGCAAATCAGAAATGCAGCGAGGAGCAATTTCACATTTTTGTCAGAAGTGCTGCGCAGCTAATCCGCTGGGGCAGGAATTCTGTCTGCGTTGTGGGACGCGTTTGATGATAGTCGTGCAGCCACCATCGATGCGGGTAGATCCGACGGAAACCACACCTCATGAAGAGCATCTCCTGGAACGTCTGACGATTCTCGAAAACACGCTGGCGCGCCTGGCCGAACGGCTCGAGCAAGGATTGAAGTTGCTGCTTCGTCAGTCAGAAACGACTTACACGCATCATGCGCTGGTGAAGAGTCTGATCGAGATTCTTAACGAGTGCGGGGTAGTGGATCAGACGCGTCTGGAATCGAAATGGCGGGAGGAATGCGACAAACTGAACGAAACAACCGACGGGTCGAAATCGAAAAAAGAAGAGAAGAGCCGGAAGGCCAAGCGAAAGACTACGACCTCCAGTTGAGACTTTAAGTTGCGCCCCTTTCTTGTCGAAGCAACCTAAAGGTTGAACTCTGAACGCTCTCAGCCCGGTTCAGAGTTCAACCTTCAGGTTGCTGGGTCGGAGATAAGGCGAGTTAGGACCTCTCCCAAAGGGAGAGGGAGTTAAGCGGAAGTCGTCACTTTGAAAGCAAGGCTCATCCGGCTATAATCAGTGACTTTGCGCTTCGCCCCCTTACGCTTTCTATGCAGGTCAAGGGGGCTCAGCTATGCGAATCGAGCTTGATAAGTCGGAAGAACTCGGCGGAAGATTCTCGCGGGTCTATGAAATTAATGAACTGACTTTAGACGATGGCGAGGTGCGGCTCATCGACCCGGCTAAGGTGTGCGGTCGAATCATTCGCGAGGGCAATGAAGTCGAGTTATCAGGCGAGCTGACCGCGATTATTGAAATCCCGTGCGGACGCTGTTTGCAGCCGGCTCGATTACCGATTCATTCGGAATTCGCCGAAAGATTCGTTCCCACGGTAAGCTGGCGCGGCGAAGAGCAGCACGAGCTGCATGAAGCGGACTTGAATCTCGCAGTTTTCGATGGCGAGGCCATCGATTTGGATGATTTAGTCCGCGAAGAGATTCTGCTGGCGTTACCGGGACACGTCTTGTGCAGTGAGGATTGCAAGGGTCTCTGCTCAATCTGCGGGATTGACAGAAACGTCAGCAGTTGCAAGTGCGAAAGTAAAGTGATTGATTCGCGTTGGAATAAGTTGAAGGAATTGCGGACATAGTTCCTTTGGACTTTGGGCTTCGTACTTTGTACTTTGATTTAGTCGCCAACTTTGCAATCGAACGTTAGAGTTTCAAAATACAAAGCACAAGGCACAAAGGGATCTCAGATCTGAAATTGGAAATTTAAGAAATCTGGAGTAATCATGCCAAATCCAAAACGTCGACACTCAAAAGCGCGTCGCGGCAAGCGTCGGGCGCACGATGCGTTGCGCATTCCACAGACCGTCGTCTGTCCTAATTGTCAGGAGCCGCGCATGCAGCATCGCGTCTGTCCAAAATGCGGTTACTACAAAGGCCGTGAAATCGTGACCGTGGAACAAACTGACTGACAAAATCAGAAAAGGGCCCCTTTTGGGAAACGGCGCTTGAGCGGCTCTGGCGGGAGAAGTCCTGCTACTAAACGGAAGCGGAAACGCTAGGATTGACTGATGTCAAGAGTTAATGCAGGCATTCTCGGAACGGGTCATTCTTATCCGAAAGGCGTCCTGACGAATGCCGATCTGGAGAAGATTGTCGACACGTCGGACGAGTGGATAACGACGCGGACCGGCATCAAACAACGCCGGAAAGCCGCGCCGGATGAATACACTTCTCAATTCGCCGTGGGCGCGTCGCGCGAAGCGATCGAACGCGCGGGTATCGACCCGGAAGAAATCGATCTGATTCTCTGCGCCACGGTCACGCCCGATCAGATTCTGCCATCCACCGCGTGTTTGATTCAGGCCGAGCTCGGAGCGAACAAGGCCGCGGCCATGGATATTGTCGCCGCGTGTTCCGGTTTCCTTTATGGACTATCGATGGCCGGCGCCATGATTAGCGGCGGGCAATCGAAGTACGTACTCGTGATTGGCGCAGAGATTCTCACGCGGTATGTCGATTACACCGATCGCTCGACCTGCGTTTTGTTTGGCGACGGAGCGGGGGCGGCCATACTTGGCCCAGTGGAGAGTGGCAGAGGAATTTTGTCCGCGAAGATTCGCTCGGACGGGCGCTACGAAAAGCAGCTCTACGCGCCTGGCGGAGGGACCAAGGGCGGCTTTACAGCGGAAACGATTGCGCGAGGCGACCACTTCTTCAAAATGAAAGGCCACGAGGTATTCAAGATCGCGGTGCGCTCGATGGCCGAGATATCACGTGAAGTTCTCTGCGAAGCGGGATTAAGAGCCGAAGACGTAGACCTGTTCATTCCGCATCAGGCCAACCAGAGAATTACGGATGCCGTCGCCGAGATGCTCAAAGTAGACTCGTCGCGCGTATATTCGAATATTGCAATGCATGGCAATACGTCTTCGGCATCGATTCCTATTGGGCTTGATGAATGCGTCGAAGCCGGGCGGGTGCGCGAAGGCGACGTGATCCTGATGTCTTCCTTTGGAGGAGGCGTTACCTGGAGCGCAGTCACGATGCGTTGGTAGCCTGAGATCTCCGATCTTGAATTTTAGACCAGAGTTTTGTGCTTAGTACTTCGGATCTCAGATCGCAAATCTAAGATTCAAGAATGACAATCGCATACATCTTTCCCGGACAGGGCTCACAATACGCGGGCATGGGAAAGGATTTGGCCGATCAATTTCCCGCGGCTAGACAGGTCTTTGAAGAAGCTGACGCAGCGCTCGGGTTTGCGCTCTCGGAACTGTGTTTCAATGGTCCGGCAGAGCAGTTGCAGTTAACCGAGAATACGCAACCGGCCCTTCTGACCACCTCAATTGCCGTGTTGCGAGCGATGGAAGCGGAAGGGTTCGGCAAGCCCGACTTTGTTGCCGGACATAGTCTCGGTGAATACACAGCTTTGGTTGCCGCAGGTTCGCTTTCGTTGCCCGATGCAGTGAGGACGGTGCGCGCGCGCGGACGTTACATGCAGGAAGCAGTGCCCATCGGAGCGGGCGCGATGGCTGCAATTCTTGGCGTCGATCTCAGCACAGTGGTGCAGGCGTGCGCTGAAGCCGGCGACGGACAGGTTTGCAGCCCGGCCAATATTAATTCGCCAAATCAGGTTGTCATTGCAGGCGATGTAGGGGCAATCGATCGCGCGGTGGGGTTGTTAAAGGACCGCGGGGCGAAGCGGGCAATAAAACTGAAGGTTAGCGCGCCTTTTCATTGTGCCTTGATGGGACCAGCGCAAAATCGTCTGGCCTCAGATTTACATGAGATTACATTTGAAGACTTGGAGATACCGATGGTTACGAACGTTGACGCGAGGGCCGTCACGGACGGAGTCGAAGCTCGCGACGCTTTAGTCAGACAAGTTTCGCAGGCCGTTCGGTGGCTGGAATCAGTTGAATTTTTGATCGGTCACGGTGTACAAAGCTTTATAGAAATAGGACCCGGAAAAGTTTTGAGCGGGCTGGTGCGCCAGATTGATCGCAGCGTAAGTTGCGTCAATGTAGAGGATGCTGCTAGTCTGCGCGCTGCTCGTGAGGTGCTATTGTCCGACAAACTTTAGTTTGTCGTGCCGGCGAACCAGTTGGTTTTTTGGATAACAGAAGCGACAAACTGAAGTTTGTCGGACATCTTGAAAGAGGAGCAAACGAATGCCCGATCCAGAGATTGAG
>QHXE01001053.1:0-299 GCA_003222835.1 Acidobacteriota bacterium
GGTTCCGGCTGTGGATGTCCTTGATGCAGATGCGTACTTCACGGGAAAGCCGCGTCTTTCGCGGCGCCACCGTGTGCGCGACAACCTTCTCGGCAGCGGCAGATTTTGTCCGATCATACGACGGACGGAATTGTTGACAGAGCTTACGCAAAGCGGACTTGCGGGGAAGGCCGCCGAAACGCTGGGGCGCACAGGCGCGCATCTGGTTTCCCGTGCGGCAAGTTTCCTGCTTCTGGCCGATAGCCTTGCGAGTTTTGAAATCGAGGGCGAACGGCCTCCGCGCAATCGGCTGGAGCGGT
>QHXE01001053.1:318-1725 GCA_003222835.1 Acidobacteriota bacterium
ACCCACGGTTTGTGCATGTCGGCCTGCGGCCCGATGGCGTGTTTCTGGGCGAGCGTGATCACAACGGCGAGCCGTTGCCGGAGTTCATCGGTGCGAGGCCGTCAGACCTGCCGGATCTAATGTCGGGTATGCTGGAGGCGAACGACCGAATGAGTGCAGACGATGTAGACCCAGTTCTGCAAGCAGCGGCCACGGCGTTTGGATTTGTGTATGTCCACCCTTTTCAGGACGGAAACGGGAGACTGCATCGCTGCTTGGTTCATCACGTCCTTGCGGAGCGGAAATTCACGCCGCCGGGCATGGTGTTTCCTGTGTCCTCGGTCATGTTTGACCGGATCGACGAATACCGAAAGACACTTCATGCTCATTCGGGACCGTTAATGAATTTCATCGAGTGGCGACCAACACCTCAGCGAAACGTGGAGGTGCTGAACGATACTGCCGATCTGTATCGGTATTTTGACGCCACGGAGGCAGCACAATTTCTCTATGCTTGCGTAAAGCGGACAGTTGAGCAGGATTTGCCGCGCGAAATTGACTATCTTCGCCGGCATGACCAGGCGCTGCGGCGCATCATGAATACGGTCGAAATGCCGGACAGGCTGGCTGAAAATCTTCTGATGTTCATACGGCAGAACAAAGGGAAGTTGTCCAAGAGGCGGCGGACGAGCGAATTCAAAAAACTGACGGACGCCGAGGTCGCATCTCTTGAAGCAATTGTGGGCGAGGCATTCGAGGGATTTGGTGATGCCGGCAGGGTGGAGGGTGACATTCACGCCGGTGAAGAAATCGCCGCCGGGCGTGCACTGGAATTTCCGGAGCCAGCGGAGAGATATGTTTTTGACCGCGAGGTCGTTGTTTTCTGGGGACAGGACGGAACAGCGCGAGTGCGCTGCGAAATCAGCGAAGAAGCCCTGGACGATCATTTTGGCGGCAGTGGCAAAGACAAGGTGGCGGTATTTAGAGCCAACCGGCTGGCCATCGAAGAGATCGCGCGCCGGAAATATCTCGCTGGCCGCAGAGAAGCGGATGGCTCAGTTCTCATCCGCAGCGAAGACCTGTGAATAAGCGGGACGTGTAGAGACCTGCATGGCGTTCAAAGGGCTTTTCATCGGGATCGACCGATACGATTCGCCGGAAATCAACTGGCTCAGCTGCGCAACCCATGACGCCAAAGCGCTGCATGCGCTTTTCACGGACACACTTGGCGGTGAGACGATGTTACTTACCGACGAGCAAGCGAGCGTCGCCGCAATCCGGGAACGCTTGGTACCGAGACGCATGAACTTGTCGGGCATGATTCCGACCCTTACGACCTCGCAAGAACAACGATTCCGCTGACGCCGTTAGGCGAATGGTGTTCGTGCATCCCGTCACGGCGACTTTTGATGTGCTGGACTGCTGCTT
>QHXE01001054.1 GCA_003222835.1 Acidobacteriota bacterium
GGTGAGTTTGGCTCAGCCACTACCACTTTCGATGTGGCGGCGCGCGCGCGCGCCTTACGCGACGTAGCCGAAAACCCGATCCTGAATCAGCAGGAAGTCAACCGCGTGTTCGTGCTGGCGCAGTACTTCGATTATCTCCGCCGCAATGCCAACACTACTCCCGATTCAGATTACACCGGCTATGATTTCTGGCTGACGAAGCTGAACCAATTCAATGGGAACTATAACCAGGCCGAGATGGTCAAGGCGTTCATTACATCAACAGAGTATCGGCAACGCTTTGGACCGTGAAAGGCAGTAGGCAGGAAGCAGCCGGCAGGAATGCTTCTTCAGCCTGAAAGTGCTTTTTTGGCTCCGACGATCTCGGGAACGTCACCATCGGCATCTTTCCAGACTTGTAGAAACTGTTCATACTCGGCGCGGGCTCGATCCGGTTGCCCTCTGCGTTCGTAAGCTTGAGCGAGGTGATAGTGCACCAATGGATAATTCGGATTGAGTTTGAGGATGCGTTCGTATTCGGCGATGGCGTCGTCGAGTCGCTCCAATCCCAAATAGGCGTTGGCCAGACAATCTTCATACGCATCGATGTTCCAAGTCTGAGGGGCGTGTTTCAATGCTGCTTTGAAATTCTCAATTGCCTCTGCCGAGCGCCCGCGCTTTAGATCGAAGGATCCACGGAAATACAGAAATGGTCGCTGGGAGCTTCGCGATCCTCGCACGCTGTACTGGATTGATTCGATTATTCCCTTTAACTTTTCTGCCGTTGCCAGATCACCTTTCTCCAGAGCTATCATGAATAGCTCGAAGACAATCGCTTTGCCATCATCGCTTGCCTGCTTTGCGGTTCGCTCCGCTTCAACTAACTTTCCCAGTCTTTGCTGGACCTCAGCAATGCAGGAGAGACCGCGGGTGCGCTCGCCATTAGATGGCGCAGCCTTGATGTAGCGCCGGTATTGTTCGATTGCCTCTCGGTAACGCCCCTGCTGGAAATGCGTATTGCCGAGATGGACCATCGCAATTTCGAAATCCGGTTTAAGCGCGAGCGCCCGGTTGTATTCCTGGATCGCATCTTCGTATCGCCCGGCCCATTCATAGCCGCTAGCCAGACTGTCATGCGCGTTCGGCTCTTGCGGCCCAAGATCGACGTAATGTTGAAACATGGCGATCACTTCATCATGACGGCCCGTGTCCGAGTAAGCTGCGCCGAGGGAGTTGTACAAGTCCTTCGCCCCCGAATCTATGACCAGGCCTTGCTTCAGGACCTCGATGGCTTCATCAAGTTGCTCTTCTCCCTTCAACAACAGACCCAACCTTCGATAGGCTTCCACTTCCAGAGGATAATGGGCCACGATCTCCCGAAACGATTTGATTGCGGAGGGGTAATCGCGATTTGCGATTGCGTACCAAGCCGTGATGTAAAGCTTATCTTTTTCTGTTAGCCGGCCGGAAAGTTGAAAGGCTTTTTCCAGATAAGGCTTGCCCTCATCTTCGCGACCCCAACCGACAGCGTAGGCATAACCGATATGTGCGTAAGCCATCGCAAACTGCGGATCTAAGGCGGTCGCTTTTTGCAACAACGCGATCGCCTCAGGATTTTGCACCGCCTGCGCTTTCTCGACGCCGAGTGAATAATAGCGATAGGCTTCCAGATTATTCGTCATCACACTGGTCAAACCAGCATTCGCTTCCTGCTCAGCCGGCGCTCCGAGATGCGAGGCCAGTTTGAGAGAGAGCAGATCTACTTGAGTGAGAATCTGCGCCGGGTGATCGACTACCAGACGCTCAGCCGTCAGCAGTTGACCATCGCGGGCGTCGTGACCACTATGCTCGCTTGCGTTCTCCGCGCAATATCGAGAGCTTTATCAAGTGGAATCTTTTCTGATTCTCTATGCCCGATGCGATCGAGCAATACCTGAAGCTGTTGCCGGCTAAGCACGACGAGTTTACTCGAACGGGAAAGATCGGTGATGATCATGTCCGCCAAACCTTCACGCAACCAATTCAGGTCAGCGTCGCCCGATTGGTTGTCAAAGTACATCACCGCAATCGGTCTCTTGCCGGCTGTCGGCGCCAAAGTTATCTCAGCCAGTTGGCGAGAACTCTGGGACCTTTGACGAAAATAGATCGCGGAGGCGGTGGCCATGCCCAGCACCAAAACTCCCGCCGTAACGAGAGCGAGGCGCCTGCGCGAAAACGTAGCATAGACTTCAGTATGTGATTTCTTTTCCGCAGCGATAAGCCGCGGAGGAACGAGAGTGGCCGCGGCGATTTCTTTGCCGCTCAACTCATCTTGAAATTCAACGCTGACCGAGGTGCTTTCTTCCGTTTCGACGGTAGCGAGGCTTTCAGGACGGTCCGATTCAAGCTCGCCAATGAATCGATAGCCAATCTTTGGAACCGTCTTGATGAACCGCGGATGCCGTGAGTCGTCACCCAGCGCCCGCCGAATGTCCATCACACACTGAACCAGTGCGTCGTCAGTAACCGCGGTGCCGTTCCAGATGTTCCGCAGCAACTCCTCCTTAGTGACCAGGCGCTCTCGCTGTTCCAAAAGGTAAACCAGCACCTGAAAAGTCTGTTGCCGCAGATGACGCTCTTCGCCGTTGCGCCGGACGCTACTTTGTGCGGTATCAACCTCGACATCCGCGAAGCGATAGATTCTTTGGGTTGAGAAATTCACAGCCGGTTTACGATCAGAACTTCGATACGCCAACTTCGTCTTTTTGTTGGATGCCACCGACTTCCAGTCGCGTGGTGTTTTAACTTCAGCCTAACTGCTGGACAGCAGTGTGCCAATTGAAATTAGGTAAACACATCGTTACAGAACCGCGAGCGGTAGCGACCGGCCTTTTGTTGTCGACGGACACTTTTAATAAGGGCCGGTCGCTACCGCTC